>CANRLA010000021.1 GCA_947631315.1 uncultured Clostridia bacterium
ATATTCCAGTAAAATTGATTAGACCATTTATCTAATCCATAACAAGATGATACATAATTTATATCATTTATAAAAAAGTTATTTGTTTGATTTGCAAAATCATAAAATTTTTGATTTAGCCTTGTTACGAAATTTATCTTACCGTGAATATCTACTGCATCCTTATTTCCTAATAATCTATAATATGGATATTCAAAATTGTTTTGAATAATTGTTGCATTAAATTTAGAAAATAGTTTTTCCCATATTGTTTTAAATTTTTCAAGTTCTGAATTTAATTTTTCTTCTACTGTATTTTCATCATCATACATTGTTGGATAATTTGTAATATTTCTATTTGTTGTATGTATATAAATAATATCAGGGTTAAAACTATCTAATTCATCATTTCCAAATACTGCATCTTCATAAAATTTGTTATATTCTGATTCATAGAATGTTGGTTTTATCCCATAATTCAATAGAAATATTTCCAACATATTCTTTATTTCACTAGTGGTTGAACCTCCAAGGATAGCAATCTTCTTTTCAATTAATCCATTACTTTGTAGTAATTCTCTTTTTATCTTTTTTCTATTCTTTATTAAATAATTAGCATCAAATGGATATTCCAGTTCTTCTCTCAAATTATGCCTCCAAATTTATTAATTCTTCTTTTAATGTTTACAAAGCCGCTTCAATTACTATATATATATCACTTAATTTATCAATTCTTCTTTTACCGCTTGCAAAGCTGCTTCAATTACTTTATCCATATCATAATATTTGTATTGTCCTAGTCTTCCACCAAAAATTACATTATTATCTTTTTTTGATAATTCTCTATATTTTTCATATAAAGCATCATTTTTTTCGTCATTTATTGGATAATATGGCTCTTTTTCTTTATCCCATTTATCAGGATATTCTCTAGTTATAATTGTTTTTTCTTTGGCTTGTCCTTCTGCTATATTTCCTAAACTCTTGCCATATTCAAAATGTTTATGTTCTATAATTCTAGTATATGGAACTTCGTATTCTGTGTAATTTACAACTGCATTTCCTTGATAATTTTCCATATCTAATTTTTCTGTTTCAAACCTTAGACTTCTATATTCAAGTTCTCCATATTGATAGTCATAATATTTGTCAATTGGACCTGTAAACACTATTTTTTCTGCTACGTTGTCTAATTCTTCTTTATTCTCAAAATAGTTGCAGTTAAGTTTTACATCTATACCTTCTAACATTTTTTCAATAATCTGTGTATATCCGCCAACTGGTATTCCTTGGTACAAGTCGTTAAAATAGTTATTATCATATATGAATCTAACTGGTAATCTTTTTATTATAAATGTTGGAAGTTCAGTTGCTCTCTTGCCCCATTGTTTTTCTGTATAACCTTTTACTAATTTTTCATAAATTGTTTTTCCAACTAGACTAATTGCTTGTTCTTCTAAATTCTTTGGCTCTGTTATTCCCGCTTCTTTCTTTTCTTGCTCAATCTTTTCCATTGCCTCGTTAGGTGTAAATACTCCCCACATTTTATTGAATGTGTTCATATTAAATGGCATATTGTATACTTCATCTTTATATCTTGCAACTGGTGAATTTGTATATCTATTGAACTCTGCAAATTGATTTATATAATTCCATACTTCTTTATTGCTTGTATGGAAAATATGTGCTCCATATTTATGCACATTTATTCCATCTATATTTTCTGTATATATATTTCCTGCAATATGTGGTCTTTTATCTATTACTAGACATTTCTTTCCTTTTTTATTTGCTTCATATGCAAATATTGCTCCAAATAATCCTGAGCCTACTATTAAATAATCATATTCTTTCATTTTTTTCTCCATATTTGAATTTTGAAATTTATAATAATTTCTATCTTTTCTTTTTAATATTTTTTACTATATCAAATGCTTTTACTTTTAATTCTTTATATTCTTTAGTATTCTTTAGAGTTATATAATATATTAGACTAGGAATTATCAATACAATAATAACACTAATTATTAATCCTAATATTCCTTTTTCTAATAATTGTAATTTGTTAACTATTATAAATGTAACAAAGGCGGTAAATGAAAATATAATAAAGTATTTTACTTTCTTTAATAAGTACTCACTTAGTTTGCTCTTAAATTCATATTTAAAAATCAAATATGGATCTATCAAACTATATGAGCATACTTGTGATAATATAGTTCCTATGAAAATACCAACTGGTCCTAATATTTTACAAAGTATTATTGAAGAAATAATATTTACAATTATGGCTATATATGGTGTAAATTTTCCTTTGTTAAACAATCCTAAAGTTACTCTATATGTATAAGCTGGACTTCTTATTCCTTCAACATAGAAGTTAAGAGCTAATACAATAGGTATAGATATATCTAATACATAGCTTTCACCAACCCATATATTTATAAAGAAATTTAAAAATATAATAAATGCAATTCCTATAAAAGAATACATTATAAAGTTCAATAAAATTAATTGATAAAAGACAGATTTTTTCTTTTCTATATCATTTTCTGTATTTAAATTTCCTATACTAGCTGTAATTCCATTTTGAATAGAATTTGTAATTGCCTTAACTGCATTTATTATCATTATATAATTCGAGCAAATACCTACCATTGATATACTTGTAAAAATAGATAATAAAATATTATCTGTACTATTAAGGATAACTGTTCCAACTTTATACACTACTAAAGATTTAACATTTTGAAATATATTTTTCTTTTCTTTTGATTCTAATTTATTAACATTTTTTTCTTTAAGAAATGGAAACATTTTATTAGCTTTAATTGCTAATAATATATTTTCTGATAAGGTATATATAATTTCTATTATTAAATATACAATGAAATTTTTATATACTATTAATGCTATAACTTCTATAATGCTTTTAACAGTACATAATACCGTATCATATTTATTAATAATGCTTTCTTGCTGATATGCAGAGATTATTGATTTTTTATATGCAAAAAAGTATGATATAGATGTATTAATTAAATATAAAAAGTAAATTATTGTAATACTTTCATTTATTTTACTTGTATTTTTTGCAATAAGAGGTAAAAATGGTATTATAAATAATCCTACTACAAATATTATAATTCCAATTACAGAATAAGTATTTTTATATAGTTTAGTCAAACTTTTTATTTTTTCAGAGTTTCCATCTGCAACTGGTTTATACATACTATAGATAATGGCTGTCCCTATTCCAAGTTCAGCAAGGGAAAGTAATGATAGAATATTTGAAAATAAACCATTAATTCCTAAGTATTCATCATTAAGTACTTTTATTAATACAGTTCTTACTAAGAATACCATTAATTTATTTATAACTTGGGAAATCAATCCAGTCTTTATATTATTATATGAATTTATAGTTCTTGATTTTTCCATTTAGATTACTCTCCATTATATTATTTATAGTGCTATAATATCGTATTTAAATAATTTATTAAATCCTTATAATTTAATTCAAAATCTTGTAATTTAAATTCTTCACTTTTTATTGAAACTAACTCATCATATGCTTTTTCAAACTCTTCAATGTTCTCTATGTATTTCAAAGTCTTTAAGTCTTTTATCCAATTGTATTCACCTTTTATTTTATAATTATTATTGCTAAATGCAATACATTTTGTTCCTGTTATAACAGTAAGTAACATTCCATGTAGACGATCAGTTATAACAATTTCAGACTTTTTTATTTTAGAAAGAAGTTTATTTAAATATTTCTTCCTATTAAACTTAAAAATTCTTTTATTTATTACTGTATCATCCTTTTGTATTTTTACATTTTGTTTTTCTAGCTTTTCTATGACTTCTTTTTCCGTTTCCTTACCTATTAGTTTTTCTTTATCCCTTCTAAAAAGTAATAAATTTGTGTTTTCATCTTTTTTTATATCTTTTTTATATAACAAAAAAAAAGCCATATCGGGACATAATATTATATTGTTTTTGCTAAATTTTTCTTTTGCTAATTTATATGAATATTCTTCTCTTGTGCATATAGTTAAATTTTTCTGTTTTGCAAATAATTTTTCCATTTTACTCATGTTTTTTTCATTTTCAAAGTATATTGTTTGAGGTAAAATGATTATATTTTTATCTTGAAAATCATTCATTATTTTATCTATTTCATTGTTAGTATTTCTTAGCCAAACATCCCCCAAGTATCCTCCTCCGAGTAATAAAAAGGTTCTTTCCTTTTTCTAATACTTTTTTTAACTTTTTATATATAAAGTCATGAAGTATAAAATTGGCCGGAACTTCTACAACAGTATAATTAGGATAATAAGTCTTGAAAAAGTTTAATTCTCCTTCTAATATAGCTTGGTCTCCCAAATTTCCATGTAATGGAGTACATAAAACAAATAGTGTTTTGTCTATTTTTTTCATATTTAGTTTAAGTCTCCATATTATATATATAATATAAATTGCAATTTTCTTCATTATATTATCCCCACTTTTTGTTATTCTTTTTTTATTTTATCTTTTATTTTTCCATATAATAATGGACATTTTGTTATAAAACAGATTTCAAATTTTTTCCTAGAATCAAGTTTATTTATTATTTCATTTTTATACTTTTTTGATTTTTCTATTTGGTTATAAATAATTTCTTCATCAATATTATTTTTTTTAAGAAGATATAAATTCATATAAGTAGTTTTTATATATCTTTCTTTTAAATATATTATATTTTCCTTAGATTCTTCATTAAATATTTCCATCAATCTATCTAAAGCATTATATACTAACATTCTTTTTTCTGAAAATGATTTTTCATTTAAAAGTGAATTTTCTCTAATATAATAATGATATAATGGTTTTGAAATATAATATGCACTCTCTTTTATTTTTTGTATATATTCACAATTAAATAGTAAATCTTCATTCATTGTTACATTTTCATTAAAACAAAGATTATTTTCTGATATTATTGAATGTTTATATAATTTATTCCATACATATCCACAAAAATATTGTTTCTGTATTATCATATTATATAATTTCTTTTTATTTATTTTCATGCTTTTTATGTTCATCTTAATAGTAGTTTTATTGTTTTTCTCAATATAATAATTACATATAACTATGTCTATTTTATCCTTTATTATTTCTTTTAATAATATTTCAATTAGATTTACTTCTATAAAATCATCTGGGTCAAAAAAGTATATATATTCACCTTTCGCATTTTTTAACCCCGTATTTCTTGCACCACATAATCCCTTATTTTTTTGGTGTATAACACTTATTCTATTATCTTTTTTTTCCCATTCCTCACATATTTCATGACAATTATCTGTTGAGCCATCATCTACTAGTATTATTTCTAGATTTTTATATGTTTGATTTACTATAGACTCTATTCCTCTATTTAAATATTGTTCAACATTATATATCGGTATTATTACTGATATAAGAGGGCTTTTTTCTTCTAATATTTTTTCCATATTTTTCTCCATGAGTGATATCAGAGTAATCTTTGCAAAATATTCTAGGCATTAATTTTTCTAATATCCTACTAAATAATTCTAATACTATACTGCAAATTATTGTTATCATTATGCACAATACAAAACTATTGTCAAAATTAAATACATAAGATGTTATTATTGTTATCCTTCTAGCAATAGGTAATGCCATAGTTATTTGTAATGCAAAGAAAATCATTGAATGTTTTCCTATTGTTTCTAGAATTTTATTTTTTCCTATAAATTTACTTATCTGTAATATAAATATTGAACCGGAAACTGCTCCTAATAAATAGTAAAAACCATTTCCTAAGTTCGAGTGAAATATATCTGAATGTCCACAGATTTTATAATTTAAATAAGTAAATATTATATTAATCAAAAACATAAGTATACATAAAAATTTATTTGAAAGTATGTCTTTTTTCTCATTAATAACACTTAAAATATACCCCATTAAAATGAAAGATGTGCACACAGGAGCTATATCTAAGTTCCAAATAAGTACTTTTTTCTTTACATATGTAGTTATAATTACTCCTATTGTAAAAATAATAAGAGTTATGGTTGTAATTACTAAATTTTTGTTTTTTTCTTTTATTTTTTTACTATTAAATATACTTTTTAAAATTATATATACTAATATATCAGAAATAAATAGTGTTACTAAAAACCACATTCCAATGTCAAGTATTGTATCTCTATATACCAAAAATATTCCTAAAAATTTCTTTATAGCATTGCCTATATATAATTTATTATATTTTTTTGCTTTTAAAATATAAGTAATATACAATGGTATTGACAAAATCAAGTATGGAACTAGTATTGTTTTTACTTTCTTTTTAGTATAGTCTTTAAAAGATAAATTTTTTATACTATTCTTTATAAAGAATCCATTTATCATAAAGAATAAAGGCATATGAAAACTATATATCCATGTTAGTATGGTTTCGTTAGTAAATTCACAATGTCCAACAATAACTAGAATTGCAGCTATACCTTTAGCTATATCAATATATTTTTCTCTTTTCATTAGTTAATCCTTCTTTTATTTATTAGTATATTTTTTCTTTTTACTTGTATTATTCTATTTTTTATTATTTAGGTTCTTTTTGTTACTTTACTATAACATTTCCAAAAAAATTTATATGATTTCATTCCAAATATTGTTGCATATATTCCTAACCTATCTCTTTTGGTTATTCTATTATCTTTTAAAACTTCTTTTTTATTTTCCTTAATATAGTCTAAAAGCTTTTGTTCAATCTCCTTATTTTCATCATTTGTTTTTGCTAATTGTGATAATGTACTTAAATATGAATACATTAATCTTCTATTGCAAGCTTTTTCTAATTCCGGATATTTTTCTCTAATATAGTCTACCATTTCTTTTGTAGAAGTAATTAAATCCATTTTTTTTTCTGAAAAGGTATTATTTGTAATCGATTTTTCTCTTATTACATAGTTATACACTAGCTTTGAACATACTGCTATTTTATTGCTTAAGTCTATCAATTTATATGTTGTTGCAGCATCTTCATATAATCTTCCTACTGGGAATCTAACTTTTTTAAATAATTTTGCTTTATAAAGTTTTCCCCATGCTGACAAGTCAACTCCATCATCATAAAGTATTTTTTCTAATATAAGTTTTGAATCACTACAAAATTCTTCATTTGTTGATTTATCCATAATCGTTTTATCGTATATTACTTTATGAGAAGCAATTGATAAATCAGCATTATATTGTACTAGTGTATTATATAATAATTCTACATAATTATTTTCAACAAAGTCATCTGAATCGATGAATGTTAAGAATTTACCTTTTGCAATATCTATTCCAGCATTTCTTGCATCTGAAAGACCACCATTTTCTTTATGTATAACATTTATTCTATTATCTTTTTTACTATATTCATCACATATTTTTCCACTATCGTCTGTCGAGCCATCATCTACTAATATTATTTCTAAATTAATATATGTTTGGTTTATTATACTGTCTACGCATTTTTTCAAATATTCTTCAACATTATATACTGGCACAATTACACTTATTAAATCATTTTTTTCTCTTTTTTTAGATATTGTTTTTTCTTCTTTTACTTCTACTTTTTTTCTAGATTTAAATATTAAACATGCTATTATAAAAGCTATAATATAACTTGGAATTGATGTTTGGATTCTAGAAAAAGTTAATAAAACTCCATACATTATTAATGTATAAATTACAAAACTTTTTACATTTATGTCTGCTTCAAATTTCTTGAAAAGATATGCAACAAGAAATCCAAAGAAAAATGATGCTAACATAACAAATGGATATCCTCCATCAATATAAAAATAATATATTGGTGTAACAAATGCATTACCAATTCCATAGCCTACCTCTTGAAAGACTTCCGCATTTAATATATTTTGAAAAGTTTCATAATATATTTGTGGTACTAGTACTTTTGCTCCTATCGTTTCAAGTATTCTAAATATATAACTGTGTACACCAAAAAATGAAGTTAAGCCATAAGTATGTGCCATATTTTTTATATCCGGTAGCCAAACACTTAGTAATGTTGGTGGTAGTGCAAAATATGTATATATTTGTTTTATAATATTTCCAAAGCCTGTTCTAATTATTGTCGCAAGTATCATAAGCAATATAGCTGATACAAATATTATCATTATTATTTTTTTATTCTGTGGTTTTAGAACATTTTGTTTTTCTTTATTTCTATGCATTATAATGCCTATAAGAATAAAACTCATTAGATAATATATTAATCCAAGTCTTCCTCCACCTCCAGCTATGCTAGATGTAATTAAAACAATAATCGAAATTATAAGAAGTGTATATTTACTTTTTTTATCTTTACTACAAAAAAAGTAATATGCTGCAATTGGTGGTATAAGAATTGCAAATGGACTTAATATAATGTTTCTAAATATGTTTTCTACAAAACTTCTTCTATCTAAGATTGGATTACTAGATCCAACAGGTTCTAATGACCAGTTTCTAATCTGCCACATTGGGGTTCCTTTAGTTAATTGAATTATTATCATTATAATGTCAATTACATTAAATAATATAATCAAGCCACATAATATATAAAAAGGTATTAATTTCAATGTATATTCTTTTTTATCTTTTTTTTCAAAAGTTTTACTTTTAAAAATATAGTTACTTAGTAAATATCCTGCACCAAAGAAAATGAGCATAAATATTATTAGTATATATGCTTCATCTGATGGTTTAACTATATTATATAAATTAAGCATTGATAAAAATAATATAAATGTCCACAACGCATAAAAAAGAGACATAAAGCTTAGTGCCTTATTTTTTCTTTCCTTAGATATGCTTATTATTAAAAATATCACACTTGTTAAGCACGCGATAGCTGGCATTGGTCTCTCCTTATTTTATTTTTATTCGATTTGAAATACCTTATCTTTTGCTTTAATATCCTGGTTTTTTTAATAGTTTAAACATGTTTGTCTTGTATTTTTCAACACCAGGTTGATTAAATGGATTTACTTCTAATAATTCTGCTGACATAGCACATGCTTTTTCAAAGAAATATATTAATTCTCCTAATGATTCTTCATCTAATTTTTTTAAATTTATAATTATATTTGGAACTCCACCTTCTGTATGAGCTTTTATAGTTCCTTCCATTGCCTTTTGATTTACATAAGATAATGTTTTTCCTTGCAAATAATTTAAGTTATCTAAATTATCTTCATCTAAATTAATTTTTATATCTGTTTTGCTTTCTTCAATATTTAGTACTGTTTCAAACATTAGTCTTCTGCCTTCTTGTATGTATTGTCCTAATGAATGAAGGTCAGTTGTAAATTCTGCCCCTACTGGAAATAAACCTTTTCCTTCTTTTCCTTCACTTTCTCCAAAAAGTTGTTTCCACCATTCAATAAAATAGTGCATTTTTGGTTCATAAGCCACAAGCATTTCTAGAGATTTATCTTTTTCATATAGTAAATTTCTAATTACTGCGTATTTGTAACATTCATTATATTTTAATGATTTATCTGAATATTTATCTTCTGCTATAGCTGCTCCTTTCATTAGCATATCAATATCTAATCCACTTGCTGCAATTGGAAGAAGACCTACTGCAGTTAGGACTGAGAATCTTCCACCTACATCATCAGGAATTACAAATGTTTCATATCCTTCAGAATCTGCTAAAGTTTTTAGAGCTCCTTTTTTCTTATCTGTTGTCACATATATTCTTTTTCTTGCTTCTTTTATTCCATATTTATTTTCTATTATTTCTCTAAATATTCTAAATGCAATTGCTGGTTCTGTTGTTGTTCCTGATTTAGAGATTACATTGATACTAAAATCTTTTCCTTCTAATGCTTCAATTACATCATTTATATAATTTGGACTTAAATTATTTCCTACAAATATTACTCTTGTCCCTATATCTTTTTCGTTGTAAACAGAGCTATGCAAAGCTTCTATAACTGCTCTTGCTCCAAGATAAGACCCACCAATTCCTATTACTAATAAAATGTCTGAGTCTTTCTTTATTTTTTCTGCTGATTTTTTTATCTTTTGAAACTCTTTTTTGTCATAATTTGTAGGTAAATGTAACCATCCTAAAAATTCTTCTTCATTTTTTGATTTTTCTTCTAGTTCATCATTTACTTCTTCTACTACTTCTGCATTTTCTATAATTTTTTCTTCTTTAATGCCTACATATTTGAAATTTAATTTTATGTTTGGCATATTTTCCTCCTTTGTTTAATTTATTTTGCACCTTGTCCGTATAAATATTTGCATAACTGTTTTTATTATTATTTTTATATCTAACCATAAACTTTTATTTTTTATGTAATAATTATCAAGCTCTAATCTTTCTTCAAATGTTGTATTACTTCTTCCATTAACCTGCCAATAGCCGGTTATACCTGGTTTACATTTTATTATATTATCATAATATTTTTTCATGTCTTCTTTTTCTCTAGGTAAATATGGTCTTGGTCCAACTAAAGACATATTTCCTAATAATACATTAATAAATTGAGGAAATTCATCTATACTTGTAGTTCTAAGTGTTTCTCCTAATTTTGATATTCTTGGATCATTTTTTAGTTTTTTATATTTTTTATATTCTTTTCTTGCCTCTTCATTTTCTTCTAGATATTTTTCTAATTTCTTATCTGCATCTATGCACATTGTTCTATATTTATATAATTTAAATAGTTTTCCATCTTTTCCGACTCGTACATGAGTATAAAATAATGGACCTTTGTCATGGGTTATTTTCTTTGCAAGCCAAACAATAACAGTCAATGGTATTAAAATAATTAAGCCTACTAATCCTACTAAAATATCAAATAATCTCTTGATAACTAAATATATATTTATTTTTTTACTTTGTATTTTAGTAGTCTTTTTATTTATTTTTTGATTATTATTTTTCTGCTCATCTTTTACTGAATTAATCAATTTTATTCTCCCCTTATATAAAGTATATAGAAATCTTACATTTAATTATACTTTTGTTTTTTAGATTTATTATTCTTTATATCCTGTTTTACTTACTATCTCATCACTTATCTTTTTTACTGTATCTGGCAATTTATAATCTTCATCATTAAATACTTCCTTATGTAATTTTACAACATTACTTTCCAAAGTAACAGGTATTCCATACCATAAATCAAAAGTTATTCCTTCACTTTTATATGGCCATCCCATACTATCCGTAAAATTTCCATTAAGTAGAGTTGGTATTAAAGACACAATGTCTCCAGTTGATAAATTTGTACTTACCTTTGGTACAAGCAAATTAACCAAGTTCATTAATTGTCCTATTCCAAGCGTTTTTGCCTTTGTTGCCATTGCCTCTAAAACATCTCTCATTCTTTCTGTTCTTTTATAATCTCCGCCATTTGTATATCTTATTCTTGAATATGCTAAAGCCTGTATTCCATCAAGGTTTTGCTCCCCTGATTTTGTTATTTTTTTAGATGACCTTCCCAATAGTTCATTAAGTGATTTTATGTAATCGTTTATATATTTTATTTCTTCTTTAGTAACATTAATTTTAACTCCTCCTAATGCATCTACTGTTTCAACTACAGCATCAAAGTTTACCGCTACGTATTCTTTTATATTTAAGTCTAAATTTCTATTTAGTGTAAGTAATGTATTTTGAGCTCCTCCAAATGAATAAGCATGAGTTGCTTTATCAAGTTTATCTTTTCCGTTTTCTTTTATTTGTAAATATGTATCCCTGTATACAGATATTAATTTTACATCTCCGCTCTTTTCATTTATACTTGCAATCATTATACAATCACTTCTATTATTATATGTTTCATAACTGTCTTTTCTAGTATCTACTCCAAGTAAAGCTATATTTCTATAGTCTTTTAAATTTTCCTCGCTTTGTTTATTTACCCCAATTTGACTTTCATCTATTTGTTCTTGGTGCATTCCACTAATTAAAGAATTAATGTATGTCCATCCACCCGCTGTTACTGCAATTAAACAAACTATTAATATGATTATCAATATAAAAATAACTTTTATAAATTTTTGTAATAATGTTTTTTCTTTCTTTTTCTTATTGGGCATTTTTTCCTCTTTTCCTTGTCGTTTTATGTAACTTCTTTAGATATTTTTGCACATTTATTATATATCTTTAGGTTCTATTTCGTCAACCTGTCAGCTTTACGCTAAGAAGCTTTTATTATTATTTTATTTATTGTTTTACAATTCATATTTGCTTATTTAGAAACTTTTATCGTATTTTTTTCCTGTAAATTTTGCTATTAAAAAAGCTTTTCCTTTTTTTATCCAATTTACATTTTCCATATCAATTACCTTAATTTCTTCATATTTAACATTATTTGTATTTATCCACACATCTAAAAGTAGTTCTGATATTCTTCCAAGATATCTTGCATGAAATTGGTCGTATTGTTTTGGGTCACATCTTTTTTCTAGTTCATATAAAATATCAAAAAGCCATTTGCAATATTCGTCTAATATATTTTTTTTCATTATAAACATATTAAACATGTGCGCTGATGTTCTTTTCTTTAGCTTATTAAATTCTTCCATATATTTTGGATATTTTTCCTCAATTATTTTACCTGCCTCATCTAATGGCTCTATATACATTGTATGTTCATAATGTGAATATAGATTTTCTATGTAATAATTTCTTTTTTTGGGTAATACTACATCTACATTATCTAGTATATTTTCAATTTCTTCTCTATTTAAAATATTTTCAAACTTGTTTTTGCTTTTTTTGCTCTTTGAAAAATATCTTCTATAATGAACTAATCCAATATAATCATTTTTCAAATTTTTCCACGCCCAATAAATGCCTGTTAATTCACAATAATAGGCATTTTTTTCTGATATATTTTCCCCTTCATTATCTTTTTTATAACCTAAGTCTTCTTTTCCTTCTGCTCCTACTTGAAGTGGTATGTATATATTTTCTTTAGGCATTTGATATTTTTTATGTGCTGCTACTATAATTATAATATCTTTCATTTCATTTCCTTAAATTTGATATTTGCATTATTATATATCTAAATATTGTTTTTTACAAGATTCTACTTTTTATTTGTACAAATTTTATTACATAATTGCATTTCAATTTTCACTTGACGAATTTTATTATAATAATCGTATTTATCTTTTTACTTAACTAGTCTTATTGCAAAAAATCAACTACACCTTTTTCTATCTAGTATAGTTGATTTTTATTTTATCCGAATAAACCTTTTTTCTTTACCGGTGGCTGTTCATTCATAGTTTTAGCAAGTTCCATAAATAATTGTCTTTGCTCTTTTGAAAGCCTTTTAGGAGTTTGAACTTGAACAGTAAAGATTAAATCACCTGTATAATTTGAATTATGCTTCTTAAATCCTTTTCCTTTTATGGTAAATTTACTTCCTGACTGTGTTCCTTCAGATATGTCAAAATCCACATCTTCTCCACCTACTGTTGGTATTTTTAGTTTTGCTCCTAGTGTTGCCTGTGTAATGGTTATTGGTACTGTAAGTTCTACATCATCATTATTACGAGTAAATACACTGCTCTTTCTTACTCTTATATCTACATAAATATCTCCATTAGGTCCTCCGTTTTTACCTGGTTCACCTTTTCCTGATAAAACTAGAGTTGAGCCATCTTTTACTCCTGCTGGAACATCATATTTAATTCTTACAGTCTTTCTTACAGTTCCTTTGCCTTTACATGTGTCACAAGGTTCTTTTATTACTTTTCCAGTTGCTCTACAATTTTCACAAGGTCCTACTGTTTGGAATGTAGCAAATCCGCCAATTGTCTGATTCTTCTTTACTTGACCTGTTCCATGACATACTGGACAAGTTTCAATACTAGTTCCCGGTTTTGCTCCTGTTCCATCACAGTCATCACATTTAACATTTTTTGTAATAGTAAACTCTTTTTTAGCTCCTTTAAATGATTCTTCGAAACTTATATCTGTGCTATATCTTAAATCTTGACCTTTTTGTGGTGCATTTGTAGCTCTTGTAGTTCTTCTTCTGCTACCACCACCAAATATAGATGAGACAAAATCATCAACTACATCTTCAAATCCAAATCCACTTGTTGTATATGTATAAGAACCGTTTCCAAATCCACTGAATCCATTTCCGAATCCGCCAAATCCGCTTCCTCCACCAAAACTTGCTCCATCTGCTGAGCCAAATTGGTCATAATTTCTCTTCTTTTGCGGATCTGATAAAACAGAATATGCTTCTCCTACTTCTTTAAATTTTTCCTCTGCTTCTTTTCTATTATTTGGATTTGCATCAGGGTGCCATTGTTTAGCCAATTTTCTATAAGCTTTTTTTATTTCATCTTCAGACGCATTTTTACTGACACCTAAGATTTCATAATAATCTTTTGCCATCTTTTCCTCCAACCTAAGAATTATGTTATTATAAATCTTGTTTAAATCTATAATTTTATATAATTGTTTTATCAACAATTATATGTAATATGTAAGCCTTGAGGTTGGATTTTCACTCCAACCTCACTTTCATTTTTTCTTTTTTGTACATAATTTTTTTATATTTCTGTTTTCATTAATATTTCATAATATTAATTATTTTTCTTCTTCTTCACTTGTTGTTTCTGTTGCACCTTCTTCATTAGATGAAGAACTATTTTCTGCACTATCTTGTGTTGCGTTTGCACCACCTGCAGCATTTGCTCCAGCTGTTTGGCTATATAATTTTTCAGATATTGAATAGAATACTTGTGTTAAGCTATCTGTAGCTTTCTTCATTTCTTCTACATCTTTGCCTTCTAATGCTTTATTTACTTTGTCTATTTCTTCTTTAGCTTTTGATTTTTCTTCACTGCTTATTTTGTCACCTAATTCATCTAATGTTTTTTGGCAGTTATATACTAGGCTTTCTGCATTATTTCTAACTTCAATTTCTTCTTTTCTCTTTTTATCTTCTGCACTATGTGCTTCTGCATCTTTTACTGCTTTATCTATTTCTTCGTCTGTTAAGTTTGTACTTGCAGTAATTGATACTTGTTGCTCATTTCCTGTTGCCATATCTTTTGCAGATACATGAACTATACCATTTGCATCTATATCAAATGTAACTTCAATTTGTGGAATTCCACGAGGTGCAGGTGCTATTCCTGTTAATTGGAATCTTCCTAAAGTTTTGTTATCTGCTGCCATTTCTCTTTCTCCTTGAAGTACATGTACTTCAACACTTGTTTGTCCATCAGCTGCTGTTGAGAATATTTGTGATTTTTTAGTTGGTATTGTTGTATTTCTTTCAATTAATTTTGTTGAAACTCCACCATAAGTCTCAATTCCAAGTGAAAGTGGTGTTACATCTAATAAAACTAAATCTTTTACATCGCCTGATAAAACTCCACCTTGAATTGCTGCACCTATCGCAACGCACTCATCAGGGTTTATTCCCTTGTCAGGGTCTTTTTGTGTAATCTTTTTAACCATTTCTTGAACGCAAGGAACTCTTGTTGAACCACCTACTAATAATACTTTATGAATTTCATTTGCACTTATTCCTGCATCTTTTAAAGCATTTTCAACTGGAACTCTTGTAGATTCTACTAAATCATGAATTAACTCTTCAAATTTAGCTCTAGTAAGTGTTATATCTAAGTGTTTTGGTCCTGTGCTATCTGCTGTTATAAATGGAAGATTAATTTGTGTTTGTTGCATTCCTGATAATTCGATTTTAGCTTTTTCTGCTGCTTCTTTTAATCTTTGCATTGCCATTTTGTCTGTACTTAAATCTATTCCTTCTGCTTTTTTAAATTCTGCAACTAGATAATCTATAATCTTTTGGTCAAAATCATCTCCACCTAAGTGCGTGTTTCCATTGGTAGATAAAACTTCAAATACTCCATCACCAATATCAAGTATAGAAACATCAAATGTTCCTCCACCCAAGTCATATACCATTATTTTTTGGTCTTGATCTTCTTTATCCATACCAAATGCTAAAGCTGCTGCTGTTGGTTCGTTTATAATTCTTAATACTTCTAGTCCTGCGATTTTTCCAGCATCTTTTGTAGCTTGTCTTTGTGAATCGTTGAAATAAGCTGGTACTGTAATAACTGCTTGTGTAACTGGACTTCCTAAATAACTTTCTGCATCTGCTTTTATTTTTTGAAGTATCATTGCTGATATTTCTTGTGGAGAAAATTTGTCTCCATCAATTGAAATTTTATCTGCTGTTCCCATTTTTCTTTTTATTGACATTATTGTATGGTCAGGATTTGTAACAGCTTGTCTTTTAGCTATTTGTCCTACTAATCTTTCTCCGTCTTTTGAAAATGCAACTACTGAAGGTGTTGTTCTGTTACCTTCTGAATTTGGTATAACTACTGGCTCTCCTCCTTCCATAACTGCAACACATGAATTTGTTGTTCCTAAATCAATTCCTATAATCTTTCCCATTTTAATTAATCCTCCTTGAAATTTTATACTTCCTTAATTTATTAAACTTTAATTTATTTTTCTTATTATCTGATTAATTTTCTAATCAGTCTTTTATTTTTCTTCTGTTATATTTGACTTTTAACATATTTTCTTTTGTTCAATTTATTTAAATATAAAATTAAAATCTTTTATTATTTTAAACTAACATTGGATTTTTAGTTTTTGTAAATTTAATATTTAATTTTAGCATTAGTTTGCAACTACTACTAATGAATGTCTTAATACTCTGTCTCCAATCATATAGCCTTTTCTATATTCTTCTTTAACAACTTTTGCACCAAGTGAACTATCTTCTACTAAACTAACTGCCTCATGATATGTTGGGTCAAATTGTTTTCCAACGGCTTCTATTTCTTTTACACCATTTTCTATTAAAACATCTTTAAATTGTTTCATTACAAGTCCTACCCCATTTTTATATTGTTCATCTTGAGTTGTACTTTCTACTGCTTTTTCCAAATTATCTAATACTGGAAGTAGCTTCATTACTACATCTCCTAGAACTCCATTGTACATTGAACTTCTTTCTTTGTCACTTCTTTTTTTGAAGTTTTCAAACTCTGCCATTAATCTTTTTATTCTGTCTTCTCTCGAGTCTAATTCTTCTTTTTGTTCTTCTATTTTTTCTTTTAAAATATCTAATTCTGTTTTGTCTTGTTTTTCAACTTTCATATTTTCATTTATATTGCTTTCATTTTGAATTACATTTGCTTGATTTGAGTTCATTTGCTCTGTATTGGTCTGATTTATATTTGTTTGATTTTCTTCAGTATTCATTATATTTTCATCCTCCATTATTCATCCTCTCTTTTCCGTCTCCTAGACCTAAATTTTTGCCATTATTCAATTCCTTATTAATATATTTTAAAACTGAAATTACTTTTGAATAGTCCATTCTAGTTGGTCCAATAATTCCAATTGTTCCTAAATCTTTTCCTGCAACTATATTTCTAAATGTGACTATGCTCAAATCTTTTAAACCATTTTGTTCATTTCCTATATATACATTAAAATCTTCATCATTGTCTAGTAAATTTTCAATTAAATCTTTCTTATCTAAAAGACCTAAAAATCTTTTTGCTAAGTCTCCTGACTTAAATTCTGGATTATCTAAAGCTCTGTCTGTTCCTTGCATATAAAGCCTTGATTCATTATTTATAAGTTTAGTTATCTGCTTCACTATTGGCTTTATTACATCTACTCTGTACGTCATTTCTTTCATTATATATTGCTCAATTGGCTCATTTATAAGTGATAGATATTCTCCTTTTAATTTGCTATTAAATATATTATTTAATGTTTCAACTTGTTCTGAGTTTATATCTCTATCAAACTTAATGATAGTTTCTTTTATTATTCCTGCTTCTGTTAATATTATTGCCATAAGCATTCTTGAACCTATCAAAATAAATTTAATTTCTTGAATTTTTTGTTTTCCAGCGTTTGGCTCTACAGATACAGTAGTGTAATGTGTTACTTCTGAAATAGTATTTGTTGCTATTTTAGTAAGTTCCTCCATTTCATCTACTCTTGCTTGCAATTTTGAATTTATGTATTTGATTTCACTCAAACTAAGATTTTTTTCTTTTAAAAGTTTATCTACATAAAATCTGTATCCTTTTGTAGATGGTATCCTTCCACTTGATGTATGTGTCTTTTCTAAAAAGCCTTCTTTTTCTAATTCTGCCATATCATTTCTTACTGTTGCACTACTACAATCAAGTCTATATTTTTCAATTAAACTTCCTGAACTTACTGGCTCTATGGTGTCAATATATTCGTTTACTATTGCTTGAAGTATTCTCTTTTTTCTATTATCTAACTCCAATTTTATCACCTCTATTAGCACTCTTGCTTTCAGTCTGCTAGTATTCTATATTCATTTTTAGCAAATGTCAATAGCGATTGCTAATATTATTGTGAATTTTGTGTGAAGCAAAAAAATAAGAAAGAAGTTCCAATTCTTTCTTGAAATAAATTTTAATATAAATAATTTTTTCTTTTATAATATATGTGAGAAATAATAACTCTTTGATTCAATTCATCGACTGTATATAAAATTATGTAATTTTTTAC
>CANRLA010000022.1 GCA_947631315.1 uncultured Clostridia bacterium
TACAGCACCTACAACATATATAACTGCACTCTTTTTAATTTCTGCTTTTGCATCTGGTGCAGCTGTCATAAACTTAATACCTAATATAACAATTAAAATAACAGCAGCTGCATAACATATAAATTGAACTATACCAATTATATTACTTACTGTATTAGTTAATCCTGTATTTGTTGGAGCTGTTCCACTTGGTATTGTGACATCTGCAAATACCATTGATGCTGCAGATAATATTGTAGCAATTATAACTAATGCAACAACTATTTTTGACATTCTATTTATAGTCATAATTATCCTCCTTTTGTTATTTCTTATTTTAATTATAGAATATATTATTGAAATTGTCAAATATTTTAATAAAAAATAACATTTTTTTCATAATATTCCTCAATTAATTTGTCTAATTGTACGCTTAAATCGTATATTTTGCTATAATCTTCGTTATATTCTATGCTTTTGTTAAGCTTTTCTCTTAATTCATTAATTTTTTCTTTATCCGACATATATTTTCTCCTAAATTATGGTTTTCTTATTCATAAAATACCATAATATTACAAGGTCGTCAACATATTTTGTCGCTTTTTACAGGTTTTTCATCGACATTTTTCTACCTTTTATAAGTACTTTCGAGCTTTTTTCTTAGAATTTATTTTACTATTGAAATAATTGATTCATTTTCTTTAAAAAGTTTTCTTAGTATTTCATTAACATATTCTATACTTATATCATCTATTTTATCTATATATTCCATGCTATTTACATCTTTTATTGCGTCTGATAGATACATTCGACCTATATTTTCAACATCATTATATTCTGATACTAAGTCTCCATATATTTTCTTTTTACTTCTTTCAAAGTCTTCTTTTGATATTTCTTCATTTGCAATAGTTTCCTTTATTTTTTCATAAACTTTCTTTGGATTTGTTGATTCTCCTGCTATCAACGCATGAGCATAAGTTTTTGAATATTCGTAACTTGAATCTAATGAAGTTTGTAATAATCCTTCATTATATAGTTCTTGATATACTTTAGAAGATTTTCCAAGCAAACTATTGAATATTATTTGTATAGCTAGGTCTTCCTTTACTTTATCTTCTTCTAGTTCATCTTTATATCCAATCATAAACATAGGCATATTTATTCCCATATTTGCTTCTTTCTCTTTTTTGTTTATTCCTTTTGGCTCTATTGGATATATTCTTTTTATTTCTTCCATCTTTTCTCTAGGTAGCAATCTATTTTTAACTTCTTCAATTATTTTTTCAGCTTCAAAATTTCCACTTATACACATTACCATATTTGTTGGATGATAAAATGTGTTATAGCATGAATATAATACTTCTTTGGTTATTTTTGCTATAGATTCTACAGTTCCTGCAATATCTAGCTTTATTGGGTTATTTTTATATAAACAATCCATTGCATTTACATATAATTTCCATCCTGGCTCATCATCATATCTTCCTATTTCTTGTCCTATGATTCCTCTTTCTTTTTCTACATTTTCGTCTGTAAAATAAGGATGTTGCACAAAATCCATAAGTTCATCTAATCCTTCATAAAAATTGTCAGTGCAGCCAAAAAGATAAGCAGTATGGTCATTTGTTGTATAAGCATTTGCGTCTAATCCTAATGCCATCATTTTATAAAGGCTATCTACTCCATTCTCATTTTCGAACATTTTATGTTCTAAATAATGTGCAACTCCATCAGGTACTTTTATTTCTTTATTTGTTGTTGGGTCTATAAAATTGTTATCTATTGAGCCAAATTTTGTTGACCAAATCACATATTTCTTTTTTGTATTCTTCTTTGGAATTACTATAATTTTCATTCCATTTTCTAGTGTTTCAATATATACTGTTTCATTAATTTTTTGGTTTTTAATGATTTTCATATCAAGCCTCGCTCCTTTCTTGACCATGTAAGAAATAAATCGTATCTAGCTTAACATCTTTTGCTAAATCAATTATATCTTCTTTCGTTACTTTTTCTATATTTGCTATATAATCTTCTAGTTTTAAATTTTCATCATATAATTTTTGGTCGAAATAGTATGATATTAAGTCTTCTTGTGATTCCGGAATTAGATTTAAATTTGCTATAATCAATTGTTTTGCAGAGTTAAATTCGTCATCTGTTATATTTCCATTTTTCATATCTTCTAATTGTTGTTTTATTATCTCTACAGCTTTATCATAATTTGCTGTTTCTATTCCAGTTTTTATAAAAATTACATTCTTTCTCCTCACATAACTTGAACCTGCAGTATAAGCTAGACTAGCTTTTTCTCTTACATTCTGGAATAATTTTGAATTTGCTCCGCCTCCTAGGACTGTATTATAAACAGATACTACACTTTTTGGCTTATCAGGAGTAACTAATCCTATTATTAGTTTTCCTTGAGAAACATCCATTGGCTCTTTTATCTCTTTATTTTTGATATTGTGCTCTTGTAATTCGCATTTTACCTGTTCTTGTTTGCTTCTTTCAATAGGAATTTCTATTTTTTCTACTTCCTCTCCACAACTAAAACAATCTATTCTCGCTTCTTTTATAATTTTTTTGTATTGTTCATATAAATTCTTCTCATTTATTTTTTCTAAATCGTCAACATTTCCAAATTTATATATTCCATACATTTCTCCTTCAAACATTTCTTCAATACATCTATCGAGTGAATACTGAGATTTGTTGTCTTTTCTAGATTCTATTATTCTTTTTATATTTTCTTTTTCTTGTTCTACATATTCTTTTTTGAAAC
The DNA here is from genome assembly GCA_947631315.1 of uncultured Clostridia bacterium. Taxonomy (GTDB): domain Bacteria; phylum Bacillota; class Clostridia; order TANB77; family CAG-508; genus CAG-793. The sequence continues at coordinate 2,768 of CANRLA010000022.1, forward strand.
CATCATTTTCTATTAGTGGATTAAATACTAATTCTTTCAAAAATTCTACTGCATTTTGTTTTTCTGGCAAATATTTGTTACTTAAATTTTCCATATAGAATTTTAGAACTTGGTAATCTCCCATTTTATCAACACCACAATTGAAGCTTGCTCCATACATTTCTTCAAGCTTTTTGTTGATTTCTAGTTGATTTGGATATTTTTCTGTTCCTCGTCTTAAGACTGCTGGTATTAAACTATTGATTGTAACTTCTTTTTTATTTAATGGAACTGTTAAAAAAATTGCATACAAGTTTGTTTTAAATCCTTCTGTACTTATTACACTATTATTCATTTTACCTTCCTTTCTTTTCGGCTACTTAGCACTTATTTTCATTATATTTATTATTATTTTTTTTAATATTTTTTATTCTTTATTATTTTATTTTTATTTAAAATTTTAACAAAAAAGACGCTTTTGTAAGCGCCAGTTTTATTTATTAAAATTTTCTTTTTCTTGCTGCCTCTGATTTCTTTTTTCTTTTTACGCTTGGCTTTTCATAGCATTCTCTTTTACGTACCTCTTGTAAAACGCCGTTCCTTGCGCATTGTCTTTTAAATCTTTTTAAGGCATCTTCTATATTTCCATTATTAACTTTAATCTCTGACATTCTCTTTATCCCCTCCTTCCAATGCTTAAACTTTCTATAGTGGGATATTGAACCTTAGGCTCAATCTTCTTCTTTTTTAAATACTTTAGTATTATACATTATATTACATAGCCTTGTCAAGAGTTGATATTAATATTTTTAAGGTTTAATTTTTTCATAAAGTTCTTGTTTTATAACTGGTTTATGTTCTTTGATTGTTTCTTGTGCATCTAATATTCTTTGGTTTGATGAGCCTCTAAATCTTAGTTTTGGACTTTTTAAATCCTCTTCAAATTTTCCATCAACAACTATATCAAGATATTTTAATAATTCTTTTGTTGTAGGATTTGTTTTTGACATATCCTCTACAATATCTTTTTCAAAGTCATAACCTGTATAGCACCATATTGTTTTATTTGGAAATTTTTCTTTTACTTCTTTTACTAATGGAAGCAAGCCTTCTTGATTAACTGGCTCTAAGGGCTCTCCTCCAAGCAAACTTAATCCTTTAATATAATCATGGTCTAAATATTCCATTACTTGGTCTTTAGCTTCACTATTAAATTCATTTCCATAGTTAAAGTCCCATGCACATTCATTAAAGCATCCTTTACAGTGATGATGACATCCGCTCACAAATACAGATACCCTTACGCCTTCTCCATTTGCTACATCAACCTTTTTTATATCTGCATAATTCATAATTTTCTTCCTTTCATAAACCGTTTTAGTTTTAAATATGATATATTTAATTTCTTAAATATATCATATTTCTTCCGTATTTTACATATTAAATATTATCATTTGTAAATATTTTATTATAAATGTAATACTCTTTGCTTTATTTCTTTTGTTTTACCTGCATTCCAAAAGTTTTCTCCTAAGTAGCCGCAAGTTCTTCTTACAACTGTCATTTTTGCATGATCTTTATTGTGACAATTTGGGCATTCCCATTCATTATTTTCGTTTATTTGAATTTCTCCGTCAAATCCACAAACATGGCAGTAGTCTGATTTTGTGTTGAATTCTGCATATTGAATATTATCATAGATAAATTTAACAACTGTTCTTAGTGCTTCTATATTGTTTTGCATATTTGGAATTTCTACATAAGAGATAGAGCCTCCTGATGATATATTTTGGAATTCGCTTTCAAATTTTAACTTATCAAATGCATCGATTTTTTCTCTAACATCTACATGATATGAGTTTGTATAGTATCCCTTATCTGTTACATCTTTAATTGTTCCAAATCTTTCTTTATCTATTTTAGCAAATTTATAGCATAAACTTTCTGCTGGTGTACCATATAATGCAAATCCAATATTTGTTTCTTTCTTCCATTCTAATACTTTTTCTTTTAAATGTTTCATAACTGCTAATGCAAAATCATGTCCTTTAGGAGATGTTTGTGATTCTCCGGTCATTAATTTTGTCATTTCATATATTCCAATATATCCTAGTGATATAGTTGAATATCCTCCATATAGCAATTTGTCTATTGTTTCGCCCTTCTTTAATCTTGCTATTGCTCCATACTCCCAGTGAATTGGACTTGTATATGTTTTTGTTCCAAGTAATGCTTTGTGTCTGCACATTAAAGCTTCTTTGCAAAGTTCTAATCTTTCATCTAATTCTTTCCAAAACTTATCCATATCACCTTCTGCAACTATTGCAACTTGTGGTAGGTTAATGCTTACAACACCTTGATTAAATCTTCCTTCAAATTTATATTTTCCATTCTCATCTTTCCAAGGTGATAAGAAACTTCTGCATCCCATTGGGCTGAATACATTTCCTTCATAATTTTCGCGCATTTTTTTAGCTGAAATATAATCAGGATACATTCTTTTTGCTGAACATTTTACTGCAAGTTCTGTTAAATAATCATATTCTCCACCTGTTAAATTGTTGAATTCATCCAATACATAAACTAATTTTGGGAATGCTGGCGTAACATAAACTCCTGCTTCATTTTTAATTCCTTCATATCTTTGTCTAATAACCTCTTCAATTATCATTGCATTTTCTTTTATGTATGGGTCATCTTTTTCAAGATGTAAAAATAGTGTAACGAAAGGAGATTGTCCATTTGTTGTCATTAGAGTATTGATTTGATATTGTATTGTTTGAACTCCTGCTTTAAGCTCTGCTCTTACTCTTTCATCAACTAGGTCTTCTATAATTTCTTTTGATAATTTATTTTTAAATTTTGTTTCTATTGTTTTCTTATATTTATCATAACTTTTTCTTAAATATTTACCTAAATGAATTAAATCAACAGATTGTCCACCATATTGATTACTTGCAACTGCTGCTATGATTTGTGTCATAACTGTACATGCAACTTGAAAACTTTTTGGAGATTCAATCATTTTTCCATTCATAACTGTTCCATTATCTAGCATATCTGATATATTAATTAAACAACAGTTAAATATTGGTTGAACAAAGTAGTCCGCATCATGAAAGTGTAAAACGCCCTCATCATTTGCCTTTGATATTTTTTCAGGAAGCAATATCCTTCTTGTTAAGTCTCTTGAAACTTCTCCAGCTATATAATCTCTTTGTGTTGAAGCAAGTCTCGTATTTTTATTAGAATTTTCTTCAGCAAGTTCTTTATTTTGGTCTTTTATTAATTTTAATATTGATTCGTCAGTTGTATTTTGTTTTCTAACTAATGCTCTTGTATAACGATAAACTATATATCTTTTTGCTAATTCGAATTTTTCAAGCTCCATTAGCTTATATTCAATAGTATCTTGTATGTCTTCAACAAGCATTCTATTTTTTCCTAATTCTTCAATATACTTAACTATTTCTTTAACTTGTTCTTTAGAAGCTCTTTCTTTTGGTTTAACCTCTGCATTTGCTTTTTCAATTGCATTTACTATTTTAGATCTGTCAAAATCAACTATTGTTCCATTTCTTTTTACTACTTTCATCTTGTTACTCCTTTTAGTTAAAATTTATTCAAAATTTTATATTTTTGAAAAAATGATTTTTTTATTTTTTTATTTTTAATAAAAATTTTATTTTTCAATTTACATTTTTATCTTACATCAAAAATTCTTTCAAAGTCAATACTTTTTTTAAATACATCTATGTTTATCTTTTATGTTTATTAATCGTTGTAATTGTTGATTTTTCTGCACTTGAAGAATTAGAGTTTTTTATTTAATTATGTCGCTTATTGCTTTTTTTCCACAAATAAGTAGCGTTAAAGAGTTTTATTTCATTTTTATTACATTTTTAATTTTTCTTTAAAAAATAGAAAAAATAAAAAAATGATTTTTTTATTTTTTCTATTTTTTATATATTTTTTTATTTTTTATTTTTTATTTTTATACTTCTCTTGCTTTAACAATTAATCTTCTTTTTCCATAGTCAGTACATGTTATAAGAGTCAATTCTCTTTGGCCATTAGTAAGTTGGCTTGTGCAGCTTACATCTGTAGGTTCTACAACGCGTCTATCATAAATAGAATAGGTTATTGTTCTTCCTGATAAATCTTTTAATGTCACTTCATCTCCAACATAAGCATTTGCAAGCTTCCCAAACATTTTTCCACTTTTATAATTATGTCCTACAATGCAATAATTTCCTACTTCATTAGGGCTTGGTCCCCAATATTTACATAATGATACTTTTAGAAGTTCATCACTTTCCTCAGTTAATACTGGATAACTAATTCCCAATTTAGGAATACTAAGGACTGCTTCTGTTTCATAATTTTGTCCATTACTTGCTGTAACTTCGCTTGCAATAGGTTCTGTATCATTGTTTTGTGTTAAGTCTTGTATTGGTATTACCTGAGAATCATCTGAATTATTGTCTAATGATACAACTATAGAATGTTCTTCTATTATTGTATTGTCATTTGCTATTTGTTCTAATATTTCATGTGATAAACCTTCTTTAGCGATTTTGTTTCTTTCTGATATAATATAATATAAAGAAAGGACTATTACTATAATTACAGATATTATATACAATGTTTTATATATTTTTCTTTTTCTTTTCATTTCCTTAGTTACATATACTTTTTCTGATACTAATATCTGATTCATTATATCCTCCTTTCTTTATTTTAATCTTTTATTCGCTTTTATATTAGTTTATGCTATTTTTATATTATCAATCTTATTAGCTAATTTTGCATATTCTTCTAAAGTAAGTTGTTCTCCTCTAATATTATCTTTTATATTTAACTCATTTAAAATTTGTTGCAATTTTTCTTTTTCTACAATTGATGAAAGAGAATTTAATATTGTTTTTCTTCTTTTTGTAAAATTGGTTTTTATTAAATCAAATAATAACTTTTCATCATTAACCTCTACTCTAGGCTTTTCTAATTTAGCTATTTTTACTATACTTGATTCAACTTTTGGGCTTGGAATAAATTCTTCTTTTCCAACATTTCCAATTATTTTGCTATCTGCATAATAATTTACGTAGTATGTTATTGCCCCTGCTTTGCTTTTTCCAGGCTCTTCACATATTCTTTCTGCTACTTCTTTTTGAATTAATATTGTAATATCTTTTATATTTGTTTTAAGTAACTCTGTAATTATTGACGTAGTAATGTAATAAGGCAAATTTGCGACCACTTTTGCATTTGGAAAAGTTTTATTTATGTCTATTTTTAATATATCTTTATTTATGATTTCTAAATTATTATATGCAATAAATCGGGATTTTAAAATTTCACACATTTTTGGGTCTAGTTCTACTGCATAAACTTTTTTTGCCTTTTCTAGTAAAACTTTAGTAAGTGTGCCTAAACCTGGTCCTATTTCAATTATTATGTCATCACTATTTACATCTTCTGCTATTTTATTAAGTGATTGTTCATTTATTAAGAAATTTTGTCCCAATTTTTTATTTGGATATACATTATATTTATCTATAATATATTTCGTTTCTTCATATAAATTCATAATTCCTACCTTTTAGTGTTGTCCTTCTGTGATTTCATCTTGTAATATTACATTAATAACTGTTCCTTCATCTACTTTCGTTCCAGCTGCTGGTTCTTGTGAAGTAACAATGCCACTACCTTTACTTGATATATTTAGATTCTGAGAATTTAACATTATTTTAGCTTGTGCTAGACTTACTCCTTTTAAATCCGGTACAGTTTGTGATACCCTTTCATCATTTCCTTGTGTATAAAGTTTAACTACTCCTCCACTAGGTAACATTGTTCCTTCCTTAGGCATTTGTTCTGATACTATTTCATCTGAGTTTCCAACATAACTATATTTTAATCCTAAATTTTGTATAATTTTTTCTGCTTCTGCTAATGTTTTATTTTGTACATTAGGAACAGTCACTAATTTAGTTGTATCTTCACTTTCTTCGCCATTTGATGGTATATTTAAATATGGAAGAATTTCTGATAAAATTTGTGAAACAACTGGGGCTGCAATTGTTCCTCCATAAATACTTGTTCCTCTTGGTCCATATAATGTAAGTAAAGTAACTAATTTTGTATTTTCAGATGGTGCCATTGCTAAGAATGATGCAACATAACCATTTTCGGGATGATTTGGATCAGGTTCTGATGTTCCAGTCTTTCCTCCAATTGTATATCCTACAACTTTACCATGATTTCCTCCTCCATCTTCTACTACTGATTGCATTATACTTCTCATTTTTTCTGCTGTTTCACTAGATATAACCTGTCTTTCTTCTACTGTTTCTATCGTTTTCTTATATCCCGTATCAGGATTTTCAATTTCCTTTACTACGTGTGGAGTAACTAGTTTTCCACCATTTGCTATTGTACATGCTGCTTTTACGAGTTGCAATGGTGTAATTGTAAATCTTTGTCCAAATGACATTGTTGCAAGTTCAACTGGTCCAACATTTGATTCGTCCCAAAATGTACTTTTTCCTTCACTTGGAAGGTCGATTCCTGTTTTATCAAAGAATCCAAATGCTTTTAAATATTTATAAAAATTTGAAGTTCCTACTCTTTGTCCTAATTGAATTAATGCTGCATTACATGAGTTTCCTATTGCTTTTCGTAAAGACTGACTTCCATGTACTGAATTATTAGCACACTTTATTGTTGCGTTTGCTACTATTTGATTACCACTACAATAAAAGTCTCCTGGTATATCTGTTTCTGTTATATTTTCTTCTAAAGCTATTGATGCAGTAATTACTTTAAATGTTGAGCCTGGCTCATAATTATCAAGTACTGCTCTGTTTCTCCACATAGTATATAGTTTTTCATTTTTTTCTTGGTCAGATAGTTCATCCCAACCTGCTGATATAGAGGCATTAGGAGTATATGGCTCATTTAAATTATAATCCGGATATGTTGCCATAGCAAGTATTTCTCCAGTTTCCGGATTCATTATAATTGCATTTCCTCCTCTTGAGCAATTATTTTCCTCTACTGCTTGTTTTAAATATTTTTCAACTACTGATTGAATATTAGAGTCTATTGTTAAATATATGTTACTACCATTTTCAGGTTCAATATATTCTTGATTTTCATCGGGAATTGCTTCTTGTGTAACAGATATTCTTGTTGATAATTTCCCATTTGTTCCTTTTAAAACATCATCATAACTAAGTTCTACTCCATCTAATCCTTGATTGCTTGTACCACAAAATCCTATAAGATTTGATGCTAAATTATCATAAGGATAATATCTTTTTGTATCTTCATCTATATTAACACCTGCACTTGCATTATTTTCTTCAAGCCATTCTTTTAAAACATCAACCTTATCTGTTTCTACTTTTGATACAATAGTTTCTACATTTTTATCACTATTTAATTTAGTTAAAACCTCATCATAATTTAGTTCAAAGATTTCAGAAAATGCTTTGGCCATTTTTTCCTTTAGTTCTTTTGTTTTCTCTTTATTAGTAACTCCTCCTTCTTTTACATTTATGTATTCAGGATTTACTGATACTGTATCAACTGCTGCGCTAATTGCTAAAGCTTTTCCATTTGAATCATAAATTGTTCCTCTTCTAGCGCTTATTACTGTGTTAGATGTAGATTGGCTATATTCTCTTTGTTTTAGCCATGCTCCTTGAACAAATTGTATATATCCTATTCTTACAATCAAAAAGATAAATAATAAAATAAGTGCAACTAATATAAGCATCATTCTTTTTCCTGATACTTTAAGTATTTTTTTATTTTTTTTATAATTTTTATTATTTATCTTTTTTCCTTTTTGCATTATTTTTTTCTTTCTTATTCATCAAATATAGCATCAAATTCTTCGCCTGTTATTTTTTCTTTTTCCATAAGTATTTCTGCTACTTTATCTAATTTATCCCTATTATTTTTTAGAATCTCTTCCGCTTTTTTATAAGCATTATCTATAATTATTTTTATTTCTTCATCTATTATGCCAGCGGTTTCTTCTGAATATGATTTTTCTTGAGCAAAGTCTCTTCCTAAAAATACTTCTTCTTGGTCTGATCCTAATGTAATTGTACCAATTCTGTCACTCATACCATATTTTGTAACCATTGCTTTTGCAATTTTAGTTGCTCTTTCTATGTCATTGCTTGCACCTGTAGAAATATCTCCTAGAACTAATGCTTCTGATACTCTTCCTCCAAGAAGTGATACTATATTTTCGTTCATTTCAGTTTTTGATACAAAAGATTTATCTTCAACTGGTCTATACATTGTGTATCCTCCAGCCATTCCTCTTGGTATAATTGATATTTCGTGAACTGGGTCTTGTGTTGGTAAGAATTTACTTACTACTGCATGACCTCCTTCATGATATGCAACTAATCTCTTTTCTTTGTCACTTCTTACTCTAGTTTTCTTTTCAGGTCCCATTGTAACTTTTACCATTGCATCTTCTATTTCTTTTTGACCTATTTCATTTTTATCTCTTCTTGCTGCTAAAAGTGCAGCTTCATTCAATAAGTTTTCTAGGTCTGCTCCTGTAAATCCTGAAGTATTTTTTGCTATTACTTTTAAATCTACATCTGCCTCAAATCTTTTCTTTTTACAATGTACTTCTAATATTTGCTCTCTTGCTTTTACATCAGGTGCTGGAACTACTATTTGTCTATCAAATCTTCCTGGTCTTAATAATGCTTTATCAAGTACATCAGGTCTGTTTGTTGCGGCTAAAACTATAACTCCTTCGTTAGCCGAGAATCCATCCATTTCAACCAACATTTGATTTAGGGTTTGTTCTCTTTCATCATGTCCTCCACCTAAACCTGCTCCTCTTTGACGACCAACAGCATCAATTTCATCTATAAATACTATACATGGTGCATTTCTTTTTGCTTCTTCAAATAAATCTCTTACTCTTGATGCACCAACACCTACAAACATCTCAACAAAATCTGAACCACTTATGATAAAAAATGGTACTCCTGCTTCTCCTGCTACTGCCTTTGCAAGAAGAGTTTTACCTGTTCCTGGTGAACCTACTAAAAGAACTCCTTTAGGTATTCTTGCTCCCATTTCTGTAAATTTTCTAGGATTTTTTAAGAATTCTACAATTTCTTGTAGTTCTTCTTTTTCTTCATCTATTCCTGCTACATCATTAAATGTAACTTTATTCTTATCATTAGAATTTAACATTCTTGCTCTGCTTTTGCCAAATGTCATAGTTCCTTTTTGTTGTCCACCTGCACCTCCCATAAATAGCATCAATATTAATAATATCATTATTATTGATGATACAGGTAATAATAGGTCTGCTACTATAACCCAAAAAGGTTCATCTGCCGATGTAACATTGACTGCATTTCCTTGCATAGAAGTATTTAGGTTTTCTAATAGATTTTCTACATTTGGTATATTTACATTTTTTATGTTTGAATCATCTTTTATTTTTACTTTTGCATTTTTGCCTTCATAATCTATTTCTACATCTGTTACTTCTCCTGCTTCAATTTTACTTAATAATTCTGAATATGTTAAAGTATTATTAGCACCATTTAAAATTGCTGGTAATACAAATATAATTATTATCCCTATAACTAACCATATAGCTAATGTTTTAATTCCGCTTTTCAATTTTATTCCTCCTATATTTTACTATATATACTTTAAAATATAATTTTTATTCATTTTTAAGATTATCATACCAAGAACAATTATGCAATACTTTTCTTTAAACTTTTTTCTCGTAAGTGTTGGTATAAGTGGATTTCTACTTACGGAATTTTACTTTATAATGGTAAAAAAAATTTTATTATTTTTTATACTGATTTTTAAATTTTTATTTAATTTCATAAATTTGTTTCCAATATTTCTTTCAGATAATTTAATAATGTCTTCAACATTAGTTTTTTCAATATTTCTAGTATCTCCTATTAAGTTCTCTATCGTATATAATATTAAATTTTCCTTTATAGCTTTTGGAAGTTTATTAAATTCATTCGTTTCATAACTAATTTCTCCTACGGAGATATGCTTTATAGAGTTAAATGTTTTTTCCACTGTATCTTTTATAAATTCATTTTCTTCTTTTATTATTTTTGATGTTCGACTTAATGAATCTATAACATTAGGATTTATCTTTTTCATTATTGGAAGAATTTCATTTCTTATAATATTCCTATTATATATATTTTCTTTATTAGTACTGTCAATTCTAGGTTCTAAATGATTTTTTTCGCAATAATCTTCAATTTCATCTCTTGAAATATTGATGAATGGCCTTATATATTTTCCATATTCTATTTCTTGGATTCCTTCTAAGCCCTTTAGTCCTGCTCCTCTTATTAAATTTAATAAAACTGTTTCACTATTGTCATTTTTATTGTGAGCTATCGCTATTTTATTTGCTTTTTCTTTTTCTAAAATTTCATCAAAAAAGCTGTATCTAACCAACCTTCCCGTTTCTTCTGTGCCTTTTTTTAATTTTTTTGATAATTCTAAAATATTTTCTCTCTTTTTAAAGAATGGTATTTGCATTTTTTTACATACATTTTCCACAAAAAGTTCATCATCTGTGGAATCTAATCTAATCAAGTGATTTATATGAGCACATATAATTTTGTATTTTAGTATATCTTTAAATTTATTTAGGCAATATAAAAGAGCAATAGAGTCTGGACCTCCTGAGACCCCGACTACTATTACATCATTTTCATTTATTAATTTTTTTTCTTTTACTGTTTTTAAAAATTTTTCTTCTAAAACATCTAATCTTTGTGCCATCTATTTTCCTTTTTATTCTAATTAATTTTAGTAATAATTTTTAGTCTTTTTAATTGTTATTTACACAATTTTATGTCATTTTTTAGCCGTTAAATTTATTTGCAAACTTGGTATAACTTGGCATCCATAATAATTCTACTGTTCCAACAGGTCCGCTTCTATTTTTTGCAATTATTATTTCTGCAATGTTTGTTTGCTCAGATTGTGGATTATAGTAATCATCTCTATAAATAAACATAACCATATCTGCATCTTGCTCTATAGAACCCGATTCACGAAGGTCTTGAAGCATTGGTCTATGATCTGTTCTAGCTTCTGGTGCACGAGATAACTGAGAAAGTGCAATTACTGGTACATCAATTTCTTTTGCAAGTATTTTTAAAGATCTACTGATTTCTGCTATTTCCTGCTCACGACCTGTCGCTTTTCCACTTCCACTAATTAATTGTAAATAGTCAATTACTATTAAACCAATATTTTTTTCTATTTTTAATTTTCTGCATTTAGCTCTAATTTCTGCAACTGTTATTCCTGGTGTATCATCTATAAATATACCTGATGATTCTGAAAGTTCTCCTGATGCCATTGCAAGTTTTGTCCATTCGTCGTCATTTATATCCCCTTTTTGAACTTTACTACTATCTACCATTGCTTGCGCACACAATATTCTATTAGCACATTGCTCTTTTGACATTTCTAAGCTAAATACTACAACTGGAGTATTAGAGCTTATAGCAGCATTAGTTGCTATATTTAATGCAAATGCAGTTTTTCCCATGGCTGGTCTTGCTGCAATTAATATTAAATCCGATTTATGAAATCCTGCTGTTTTATTGTCTAAATCAATGAAACCAGTTGCAACTCCTGTTATATGTTGTTTATTATTATATAACTCTTGAAGTTCTGTAAAAGAATCAACTAAAATATCTTTTATTGATTCATATCCTTTTTGTGATTTTCTTTGCATTATGTCAAAAATTTTCTTTTCTGCACTGTCCATTATTGTTTCTATTTCTTCATTTTGACTATAACCTAGTTGTATTAAGTCATTTGCTGTTTTTATTAAACTTCTAAGCAATGATTTTTCTTCTACTATTTTAACATATTTTGAGGCATTCGCAGTTGTTGGTACTTTTTCAGGAAGACTTGCTAGATACTCTAATCCACCTACTGCTTCTAATTTTCCCATAGAAGTCAATTCATCTTTTAATGTAATTATATCTATTGGCTCACCTTTCCCATATATGCTCATTATTGCATCATATATAGTACTGTTATCATTTCTGTAAAAATCATCTGATTTCAAGATTTCAATAGCTGCTACTACTGCTTCTTTATCTGTAAGCATACTTCCAAGGACAGCTTGTTCAGCTTCATCATCATGTGGTGGTACTTTTTCAATTTCTACTGCCATATATATCCTCCTGATAATTTTATCTTCCTACTATCTCTAGTTTTAATTTTCCAATTATTCCTTCAAATAATTTTACATCTACTGTAAATATTCCAATTGTTTTGATTGTGTCTTTTAGTTCTATTTTTTTCTTATCAAGCTCTATATTACATTGTTTTTTTAATTGTTCTGATATTTCTTTTGATGTAACCCCTCCAAAAATTTTGCCATTTTCTCCAGCTTTAACTTCTATTTTAAGATTAATTTTTTCTATTTGTTCTTTTATCTTTAAAGCTTCTTTTCTTTCTTCTTCTTTTTTAAAGGCTTTTGAGTCTTGCTTTGCTTTAAGATTTACTAAATTTGAATTATTAGCTTCTACTGCTAACCCCTTTGGAAAAAGAAAATTTCTTGCATATCCGTCGTTTGCATTAATAATCTCATCTTTCTTTCCTACTCCCTTAACATTATCCAACAAAATAACCTTCATATTAAACTTTAGACTCCTTTTTAATTATAATTTATAGCAATTAAATATTATAATTCGTTGTGGTTTGCTGTCGCAATTTTCTATTTAAGAAAATATATGAAAATTGCTTCATTCGCCCTTCGCTAACGCTTCGGTTGGTCGTTACACATATAGATATTGTATCGAAATCAAAGATTTCGACAATATCTTAGCTGCGCACCACTTACGAATTTATAATATTCTAATTGCCTTAAATTTTAATTATCAATTTCAAAGAAATATTCGTTTATTCTATTAATTAATTCTTGTTTTGCATCTTCTAGGCTTATATTTTCAAGTTGTGCTCCTGCTAATGTTATATGTCCTCCTCCACCTAGTTTTTCTAGTATAATTTGAACATTTATATCTCCTATTGATCTACCACTAATGTATACTTTTTCATCAGTCTTTCCTAATACAAATGATGCTGTTATTCCTCCTATAGTAAGAAGTTCATCGGCTGATTTGGCTGCAATTATATTGGCATTTTCGTCATTTTCTTCATATATTGAAATTGCTATATTATCATTTATAATCTCTGATTTTGATACTATATTTGATATTTTTTGATATGTTTCTAAATCACTTTGGAACCATTTTTTTACTTTTATAATATCTACACCACATTTTCTTAAATATGCAGCTGCTTCAAATGTCCTCACGCCTGTCTTAAATGTAAAGTTTTTAGTATCTAGCATTATTCCTGCATACAAACTTTCCATTTCTATATTAGTAAGCTCAATATTCAATTGTGAATATTCTAATATTTCTGTTACTAATTCTGATGCTGATGATGCATATGCTTCATGGAATGTAAGTACTGCATTTTCAATGTAATCTGTACTTCTTCTATGATGATCTATTACTACTATCCTTGATATTTCTTCTAATATCTCAGGAGATTCAACATAGTTTTTCTTATTTGTATCCACAACAATTAAAAGAGTATTTGGTCCTAATATATTTTTTGCTTCTTCGACAGTAATAAAGCAATCTGTGTATTCTGCTTCTTTTTTTGCTGTTTCTATAAATTTATCTAATCCAATGCCTTCTTCTTCATTAATTATTTTCGCTTCTTTGCCTAACGTTTTAGATAATCTATATAATCCCATAGCTGAACCTATTGAATCCATATCTCCATGTGAATGTCCCATGATTATTACATTGTCTGATTCTTGTATAAGTTCTTTTAATGCATGTGATATTGTTCTAGCTTTTACTTTAGTTCTCTTTTCAAGTTCTTGAGTTCTTCCACCAAAGAATTCATATTTTCCGTCCATCTTTATGATTGCTTGGTCTCCACCTCTACCAAGAACTATATCTAAAACTGCTCTTGTAGAAGTTACTTTTTCGATGAAATTTTCTCCATCATCTGAAAATGCTATACTTAAAGTTGGTTGCATTATTTCTGATATATCTATATCGGTCATATCAATATTTTTAATATCATCTAATATTGTCATTTTATCTTCTTTTGCTTTTATCAAATTTTTTTGCTCCATTATACAATAAAATGTATCTCTATCAGATTTTATAGCTAATGCATCATATCCAGATGCCCAGTCATATATAAATTTTTCAACTTGAGTAGTAATTAAAGGTTTTATTTCTGCTGAAATTCTTTGATTTATTTCTTCATAGTTATCTATCATTATTATTCCAATGCAGATATCTTCTTCCTGTACTTTTTCTTCTAGTTTTTTTGTATATGAATTATTTATAAAATATAATATTGTTGTATATTCTTGCTCATTTTTATGGTCACTTTTTGACTTTACATATGAACCTAATATAGTATAATCTTTTCCATTAATTTTGTTTTCTAGCTTTATGTTTCCTTTTTCTTTATTATCTGAGTTTTCTATTGTAAGTTTTATTTCTTTTAAAATTTCATCCATTCTGTCTTCAATATTTGTTTCAATAAATTCACTAACATACTTTTCGCTCTTCCATATTATATTTCCTGTGGTTTCAACCATAGCTAATGGAAATGGTGAGTTAATTAAAGTAGTTTTTGCTGTGTTATTTACATCTAATGTTAAATCTTTTAGTTGTTCCGAAAATTCTGCTTTTCTTTTTTTGTTAAATAAAATCGTATAAAGAATTGTTACTGCATATAATCCTATTCCTACTGGAATCATTTTTACTTCAAAAATACATATTACAATTATTAATATTGCAATTAATAATAAATATATATTTGTTCTAGACATAAATTTTTGTACTTTATTTTTATTTGCACTCGGCATATATTTTTATTAATCTCCTTAAATTACATATAATTATACAGTTTATATTGTACTATTTTTTTAGGATTTTGTCAATTTTATGAGTACATACCTACATCTCGGGAATTTGACACTTTTAAAATATAAAAATCAATGTAGGCATTATAAATGCTTATTTTTTTTGTCAAATTTTCATT
>CANRLA010000023.1 GCA_947631315.1 uncultured Clostridia bacterium
ATATTTTATGAATAGAAGAAATCTTTTATTTTTTCTAATAGATTTTGAAAGAAGTTTTCATTTGAATTTATATCTAAGCTACTTGATACTGTTTTTGCAAATGGTCTTAATGCAATATATCTAACCAATGCATAAGCTGTTGTGTAACAATTTTTCATTGTACCTGCCATTTTATTCGTTGCCATTTTTACTGGAATATTTAACGTGATTTTTCCAACTATATCACTTTTACTTATATTTGTAATACCTTGTCCAGTCAAAATTACATTATTTATTTTTGGCTTGATGCCCTCGTTAGTTATATCTCTATTAACTAGTTCAAATATTTGCTCTATTCTTGCTTCAATTATTTCTACTATATTTGAGCTCCTAACAATTTTGTTTCCTTCCTTTGCTGTATTTAAGACTACTTCTGTATCATTATCCATATAAGATTTTAATGCTAAACCATATTGTCTTTTTAATTTTTCTGCTTCATCTAGCGATATATCTAATACTAATTTAATATCGTTAGTAATATTTGCTCCACCAATTGGTATTGCATTTGTATATATAAATTTATCTCCATCAAATACACCAATGTCTGTATTTTCTGCGCCAATGTCTAAAAGCATTATGTAATCTTTTTGATCAGATTCTTCTAATATTAAATTCTTTTCAGCTAATGTGATAGGAACCATTCCATCAATATCTATGTCAACTTTTCTAAATATACTCGAAATTACTTTTATATACTCTTTATCTGCTAGGATAATCTCTGCATTTAGTGTAAAGGTTGAACTGAAAGCTCCTACTGGATCTTCTACTCGCTTTCCATCTTCTAAAACAAAATCATTTGTTATTATATCAATTATTTGTTTTCCATCAGGTATGTCCACATCTTTTGCTTGCATTATTGCATTTTGTACGTCCCTAGAAGATATCCCTGCATATTTATCTTTAGATCCTCTTGTAACACTTTTTTGAATAATTGTGACATATTTTCCTGGAACTGTAATATATGCAGAATTAATCTTCATATTAATCTCTTTTTCTGCATCTTTTATTACTGATGAAATAGATTCTGCTAAAGAATATTCATTAACTATTTTTCCTTTTTGTATGCCACTTGACTTTTTACAGGTGTTACAAATGATTTCAATTTGATTAAAATTATTGACTTCACCAACAACTAAGCTGACCTTAAATGCGCCTATATCAATGCCTACAATTATATCACCTATAGCCAAAGTAAATTACCCCCAGTCCCATTTTTTTACTTGTCTAAGAATATATTATTTTTTAAAAAAAGTCAATAGAATCAGAAATAATTTTGTAATAATTTTGTAATTAGTTTGTAATAATGTTTATTATAATTATTTTTTAGATTTTTCTGACATTTTTTGTGGAATTTTGTTCAAATAATATCTTCTTATAATTCCTAAGTTATTAAACATTCTTCCTACAAAAACTATTATTGCTGCTAAGTATATATCTACATTTAATTTTTGTCCTAAATATGTCAATAACATTGCAATTACTGCATTTACGAAAAATCCTGATACAAAAATTTTTAAATCAAAATTTTTCTTTATATGCGATGCAATTCCTCCAAATACTGAATCAAGTGCTGCAACTATTGCAATTGCTAGATATTTTGATGCTGTATATGGTATTGTTGGCATAAGAAATCCTAAAAGAACACCTATTAAACTTCCAATTATAATTGTTAATATCATCATATTATTCAACCTCCTTCATAATATCTGCATTAAGCTCTTTTGAATATTTGTATACAACTACATTATCAGATGCCTTTACATCTATTTCTAAATTATTTATTCTCATTAAATCAACAAAACCGCTATTTTTTAAGTTTAATGTACTCATTAAATAATCTTTGTCTCCAATTGCTTTTACAACATATGGTGAACTAATTCTTGCATCTGAATTAATAACTATAAAGCTATTATTTATTGCAATAATATCTGTTAGATTTACTATTCTATTATCATTTATAGAGATTGCTTCTGCTCCTGCATATTTAAGTTCATTTACAAGCATAATTAAATCATCAGCTGCATAAGTTGCTTCACTTGTATCTTTTAATGTTATAATTACACCTTGACCTTCTACATCTGTTAGTCCTAATAATGTATTTGATTCACTTAATTCTTTATCTAACAAATCTGTTGATTCTTTGTTTTCTGCTATACTTGCAGCATATTCTGAAATTGTATTTTGATTAGTATTATATTGTTCCATTGTTTCTTCATATCTTGTTTTATATGATGCTATTTGTGTTTGAAGTTCGTCGCTTCTTAAAGATTCTATGTTAGATTTTTCTGATTTATCTACTGCTCTAAATTGTATAAACATTGAGCATACTAACAATACACTCATCAAACCTACAATTATCGACATAACCATTGTTTGTTTATCTTTTTTTATTGTCATTATTTTATTCACCTCTGTCTTTCATAAATTTCTGTGTTAGGGCTCCACTATATTTACTTATCTTTATATTGTTATCTTTTTTTACTTGCACTGATAAGTTGTTCATTCTCATATTTTGCAAAGTTCCGTCCAGCTCTTTCAACTGCACCGTATAAACTTTCCTGATTTCCTATAGCTTTAATTATACAAGGTGAACTTATTTTTTCTCCATTTACTAATATAACATTTCCTGCACATACTATATAGGTTGAATTTACTATTCTTTGTCCATTTATCTCTATGGCTTCTGCTCCTGCATTTGCTAGTTCGTTTACTATATCTCTTAAATTTCCATCATGTATAAGTAGTGAACTTGCATCTAACATTTGACTATTACTTTTACCATCTGCAAGCTCTATGATTATACCTTTGCCCTGTGCATCTGTTAATCCTAATAATAAATTATTTTTCTTAATTTGTGCTGTTTTTTCTTCTGAATCACTTGCATTTGTTGATGCTGATTGTCTAATTACTTCCAATTCTTTATTTGATCTAGCCAAGTCTTTTGATGCTTTTTCATATTTTTCTTTCCATTGTAACAAGCTATCTTTTAATTCTTCATCTGCAAATGTCTGCGATACAACTGAATCTTCTATTGACATTGTTCTTATTTGAAGTGTTAATGCAAGTGCAAGTACAAAACACGTAATTCCTAGACCAATCATTAATCCCTTGTCTTTCATCGTAATCCTCCTTAATTATTTGTAATGTAAAAAATATGCTATAATTTGCATAAATATTCTAAATTAATTATAATAAAAAACTACATCCAACTTGCATATGGATATTTATTTCTAAAATCAACATTTAGATGTAATGTTCCTGTCTTGTCCTTTTCTTTTTCTATGATTGATTGCAAATAAAGCATTTTTATATCTAAGTTTGCTGTATCTCCTAAATAAACTGTTTTATTTTCACTCTTTAAATATAATATATAATTTGAACTATTTTCCATATTTATATTGCTTATATATTGCTTAATTTCATAGTTTTCAGAAACATCTAATATTTTTGAAATAACTTTTAAATTATCTATATCTTCCGCTTCTAACCTATTTCCTAATTTTATATTTTCTTCTATAGTTTTATATCCCTTTAATTTAGGAATTCCTTCTATTTCTTCTGAAGATATTTCTAATATATAACCATTATTATCAATGTATGCATAAGAACCCTTATATTCAAGCATATATGCTACTTTTCTTTCTTTTACATTTATCTCTATTGTGTCAATAATTTTCCTATTTATTGCTACACTCTCTATATAAGCATTTTGCTTGATTTTCTTTACAGTTTCTCTTTTACTTACTTTAAATAAGTTTGTCCCTTTTTCTATTGTAGATAAGCTAATTATTTCACTTGACGATATTTTTTCATTTCCTTTTACTTGTATGTTATTTATCTTAAATATTGGTGATAGCAAAAATAGTAAAATTGCTGCAATTATAATAACAATTAAAAATAAAATTTCTATTACTTTTAATGATTTTTTTCTTCTTGCAATTATTTTTGGATTTCTTTGCTTTCTATTTTTTATTCTTTCTTTTTCGTTTTTAATTTCTTGCTTTCTTATTTCTTTTTCTCTTTTGATTTTTTCTTTTTTCTTTCTTTTTTTGATTTTATTTAAATCCTTTTTGCTTATTTTTGGAACTTCTTCTGTATTTATGTATTTTTCTTCATATAAAAACTCTTTTTGCTTTTTTCTTTTATTTTTTAGCTTACTTTTTTTCTCATTATTTGGTATTTCTACATCATAGTTAAATATGCCTTCTTTTTTTGATACATTTGAGGCACCTTTTTTAGGTGCCTTTTTATTTTTAGCATTTGTAACTTTCTTTTGCATTTATACCACCTTTTCTATTTTTATTTTTGCTCCTAATTTCTTTAACTTTTCTTCTAAGTTTTCATATCCTCTTAATATATATTCTGCATTTTCTACTATAGTTGTTCCTTTAGCATACAAACCTGCTAATACTAAAGCTGCTCCTCCTCTTAGGTCTGCACTGCTTACAACTTTTCCTCTTAAGAAGTTCTCGCCTATAATTTCTATTGAATTTTCTTCATCATTGAAATTTATATCTGCACCCATTTTTTTCAAATCTAGTGCATATTTAAATCTATTTTCAAATATATTTTCTTTTATAATTGATTTACCTTGTGCTTTTGTTAAAACTGCTCCAATTATTGGTTGAAGATCTGTTGGAAATCCTGGGTATGGAGTTGTTTCTATATTTACAGCTTTTAGCACCTTTGGTGCTTTTAATGTTATAGAATTATTAGTAATTGTAATTTCACATCCCATTTCTTTAAGTTTATATAAAACATTTAATAAATGCTCAGGATTTGTATTTTCTATTTTTATTTTTCCATTAGTAATAGCTGCTGCACATAATAGGGTTCCTGCTTCTATTCTATCTGTCATTATTTTGTAATCAGTTTTATGCAGTTTCTTTACCCCGCATATTGTAATTCTACTTGTTCCAGCTCCATAAACTCTTGCACCCATTTTATTCAAGCATTTTGCTAAATCTTGTATTTCAGGTTCTTTTGCAGCATTTAATATATGTGTTACACCTTTACAATAAATAGATGCTAAGATTATATTTTCTGTTGCTCCAACGCTTGGAAAATCAAGTTTTATTTTGGCTCCTTGCAGTTCTTTCTTTGCTCTGCAATGTATGTAGTCTCCTTTTTCTTCTATTTGTGCTCCTAAATCCTTGAATGCTTTTAAATGTAGGTCTATTGGTCTCTTTCCAATATTGCATCCTCCTGGATATGAAAAAGTTGCTTCTTTAAATCTTCCAAGTATTGCACCTGCTAAAACTACCGTTGAACGTAACTTGTGCATCAAATCTTTTGGAATTGTTTTACTAGTCATTTCTTTGCTTGATATAGTAATTTTACCACTATCTATCTCTATTTTGCAACCTAACAATTTTAGAATTTTTAAGGTTATTCTAGTATCTTCTATATTTGGTATATTATAAAATGTAACCGGTTCCGGATTTAGTATTGCAGTAGCTATTATTGGAAGTGCTGCATTTTTTGAGCCTGATGCTTTAATTTCGCCTTCTATCTTGTTGTTTCCTTCTATAACATAACTTAGCATACTATATCTCCTTTCTTCGCTCAGAATCTGAATTTCAAGATTTTTTCAAAAATCTCGAAGCATAGATAGCTGATGACTGATGCTAACTGATATATAGTATGTCAAGTTTTTATTTGTTGTTACTTTATTCTTCTTTCATTTTTTAAATCAATTGATAATAATTTACTTATACCATTTTCTTCCATAGTTATACCATATACTGTATTTGCCGCTTCCATTGTACCTTTTCTGTGCGTTATTACTAAGAATTGTGTTTTCTTGCTAAATTTCTTTAAGAAATCTGCAAATCTATAAACATTTACATCATCTAAAGCGGCTTCTATTTCGTCTAGTATACAGAATGGTGCAGGATTTATTTTTAATATTGCAAATAATATTGCAATAGCCGTTAGTGCTTTTTCTCCACCTGATAGAAGCATCATATTTTGTAGTTTTTTTCCTGTTGGTTGGGCCTTGATGTCTATTCCACATTCTAGTATATTTTCTTCATCTTCAAGTACAAGTTCTGCTTTTCCACCACCAAACAATTCAATAAATATTTCATTGAAATTTTTATTTATTAAAGCAAATTTTTCTTTAAATTGTTTTTTCATTGTAGATGTCATGTCTTGAATTATGTCTCTAAGTTTTGCCATAGTATTTTCCAAGTCAAGTCTTTGCTCTCCCATTGTTTCGTATCTTTCTTTTGTCTTTTTATATTCTTCAATAGAAGAAACATTTACATCTCCTAAATCTTTTATTTGTTTATGCAAATCATTTACTTTTTTTTGCGTTGCTTGAATATTTTCAGGCTTTTCATAATCTTTTACATTGTTAGGAGTGACTTCATATTCATTCCACAATTCATTGATTGTATCTGTAATGTCTTGCTCTGCTGATGTTATCTTTATATCTACTTTAACTAATTGCTCTTTTATTTTTTGTATAGACTCAAATTGAGATGAAATCTCTTTTTCCTTTGTCTCTAAACTATTATTTTTTTCTTGTCTTGTTTGCTTTAATGTATTTGATTTTGTAGAACTATTTTCTACTTCTTCTTTTATTTTTACAATTGATTGTTCCAATTCTTCTATTGTTTTGTTTAGTTCTTCATTTTGCTTAATATTTTCTTCAATTTGTATTTTTTTGTTTTCTATACCTTGTTTCAAATTTTGTATATCTGTATCTATCCTATTTACCATTTCTTCAATAGACATACTGCTTTCATCAAATGAAGATACTGATATTCTTAAATTTGTAATATCTAAATTTAAGTTGTCTATATATTTTTGCTCATCTTTATTTAGTTCTGAGTATTCTTGTATTTCTACAGATAAATCATTAATTTGTTTTGTTATTTCGTTAATCGTGTTTTCTAGTTCTTGCTTATTTTGAATATTTTCTTCTATTTCTTTTTCAATATTTTTTAATGAATCTTCGTTTTTATTTTTACTATCTTCTAGTCTTTCAATTTCTGTATTTATTGCATTTAATTTTTCATTTTCTTGTGCATAAGTAATTTCTGCTTGTTGCATACTTTCAACTGCACTATTTATTTCATTTATTATTTCTTCATTTTCTTTTAAGAAATTGTCTTTTTCTTCTACTTTGCTTGCAATCTTTTCATCAATTTCTTTTATATTTTTTTCTAGTCTTTTTATTTCTGTACTTCTTCCTAAAATATTAACTGTCTTTTTTCTATTTGAACCACCACTCATTGAGCCTGATGGATTAATTACATCTCCATCTAATGTAACTATTTTAAATGAGTAATTATTGTCTTTAGCAAGTTTTATCGCACATTCCATATCCTCTGTAATGACTGTTCTTCCTAGTAAATTTTCTATGATGCCTTCATATTTTTTATTAGCCTTTACTAATTCAGATGCAATTCCAATAACTCCGTTGGTTTTGCTTAATATTTTTTCTAATCTTTTACCTTTAACAGATGAAATCGGTAAGAATGTTGCTCTTCCTAAATTGTTTTGTCTTAAATACTCTATCATCTTTTTAGCATCTTGTT
Source organism: uncultured Clostridia bacterium (assembly GCA_947631315.1). Classification (GTDB taxonomy): domain Bacteria; phylum Bacillota; class Clostridia; order TANB77; family CAG-508; genus CAG-793. Next base: position 7,587 of record CANRLA010000023.1, read on the forward strand.
CTGTATCTGTTACTATATTTTGAAGGCTTGCTCCTAGTGCCATCTCTATTGCAAGTTCATATTTAGAATCTGTTGATATGATATTTGCTAAAACACCTTCAATTCCTCTTTTTAATGATGGATTTGATTCACACGCATTTAGCAAATCTTTTACACTTTTGTTATAACCTTCTTTTTCTCTTTCTGTTTCTATCAAAAATGTTAGTCTTGTTTGTTTCATTCTTCTTTCGTCTGTAAGATTTGCTATTAATTTTTCATATTCTTTAGATTTTTTGTCTAGTTCTTCTTGCTTTTTTCTTATTTCTTCTAACTTTGTTTGCTTTTCTTTTTTAACTTTTTCCGCTTCATTAAAATATTTTAAAATCTCATTTTTTTGTTCACGCTTACTATCTAAATTTGATATAATCTGTGATTTATCTTTTTCTTCTTGTTTTTTCCTAGTTTGAAGGTTTTCGTAATTTGTATCTATTACTGCAATTTGATTTTGATTTTCATATTTTTTCTCTGTTAAATTTTCTACAGTTTTCTTTTTATTTTCTATCTCTACTTCTTTAGCCGTTAACTTACTATTAAGTATTTCTAGTTCTTTGCTCTTTTCCTCTAGTTCTTTTTGATATTTTTCTTTGTTTTGTGTTAAACTTTCTCTCTTGCTTTCCTTTGATTGCTTCTCTTCTTCTAAATCTAAAATATCTTTTTCTGATGTTGTTATTTCTGCTTCTAATCTTTCTTTGTTTTGTAAGTTATTTGATATTCTTTCTTTGCTAATATTAATATTTGAAGTAATTTGCTCTATCTTTGTTTTACTTTCAAATCCTATATTTTGCATCTTTTCAATTTCTTCAGTTAAATTATCTATTTCCTGTTTTAATTTTTCTTTTAATTCTTGCATATCAGAAAGTTTATGTTCTTCCTCATTTGCTTGATTTTCAAATATATTTTTATCATTTTTTAAACTTTCTAATTTTTCTTTATATGTATCTATTTTATATAAAAATAGGCCTACCTCTATATTTTTTAATTCTTCCCTTAAATCTAAAAAATGCTTTGCTTTTTCTGATTGCAATTTTAATGGCTCTAAATTTGCTTCTATCTCTGATAAAATGTCATTGATTCTAATTAAATTGATTTTTGTTTGCTCTAATTTTTTTTCTGATTCTTCGCGTCTTGTTCTATATTTTACAATACCTGCTGCTTCTTCAAAGATGTGTCTTCTATCTTCTGATTTATTGCTTAATATTTCATCTATCTTACCTTGTCCAATTATTGAATATCCATCTTTTCCAATACCTGTGTCCATAAATAGTTCTAGCACATCTTTTAATCTGCAAGGCACTTTATTTATAAAATATCCTGAGTCTCCTGTTCTGTATATCCTTCTTGTTACAGTTACTTCTGAGTATTCTATTGGCAAAGTTCCGTCGCTATTGTCTATTACAATTGAAGCCTCTGCAAATCCTACTGGCTTTCTGTTTTGAGTTCCAGCAAAAATAATGTCTTCAGATTTTGCTCCTCTTAAAGACTTCATACTTTGCTCTCCTAATACCCATCTGATACTGTCTGAGATATTACTTTTTCCTGAACCATTAGGTCCAATTACTGCAGTTATGCCCGGTTTAAATTCTAGTATTGTTTTATCTGCAAATGATTTGAACCCTTGCAATTCTAATTGTTTCAAGTGCATTTTGTTTTTTTCCTTTTAAATCTTCGTTTTACACATTATTTTTTACTAAATATTATCATAAAACTCTTGTGTTGTCTATTTTTTTGAGAAAAAAGTTTTCATGCAATTTTTTATTAAAATTTCTATATCAAATTTTTAATGACACAAAATTGAAAAATTTTTTCAATTTTGTGCCATCTTTCTTCTATTTTAAAATTCACCGCTCGAAATTATCTATTCTAAACTCACCTACATCCTAAAGATTGATGAAAAGTGTTAGTCAGCAAGGGCGTCATCCCATTTTCACGCATTTTTATTTTTCAAAGTTACCGACATCTTCCCATTCGCATCTACATTCGACTCCATCGTGAATCCACTTGAAAGCAAATCTATATCAATCACTGGGCGTAGCCCAATTTTCCCAAGATATGAATCATTTCCTGGAACACACTCAGCCCCCGAGCATATTTTATTAGTATCCCAACTGAAAATAAACTGTAAACCAAATGTACATATATCCTGATAAAGATGGGTATAGCGTCCCTCAAGCCAGTAAAATCCTGTATCTTCTCCACTGCTCGTTTTGAAAATCAAATCGTAATATGCATCATTTATAAACTCATCTTCATTATATCCATGCCAATAATATGATTGTTTAAATTTTGTACTATCGGTCCCATCATTTACTGTATCGCCCATATTACCATCGCCTATTACTTCCCATTTTTTGCATTCTTTGTCTTGCCCTGTTATCTTTCCTTCTTTATATTCATATGTCCAGTTTTTATCATTCTCATTCCACATTTTTGGATATTTATTATTGCCATTTGTATAGGCTCTAGATTCTCCAAAATATATTAAATTTTCATCATCCCCACTACTAGTTGTATCGCTCTCCCATTTACCATCTTGGTGGCTATATTGTGTATAATCATAAGTACTAACTTTTTGTATATCTGTTCTTTTTAAGTTTGTAGCTATTGCTCCTTTTGCTTCATTTGAATATAATGTTTTACATATATTATCTATTGCCCATACTCCATTATTATATCCTGCTGCTCCTTTTAATGTTAACTTTGCTGTTGTTGGGTCTCCTATTATCCTTAATGTATTTCCATCATAGTCCCATACTCTCCAGCTCATTTCTTCTGCTATAAATGTTTGACTTCCATCATCTGCTACTCCTGCAATTTTATTTCCTTCGGTATCTGTATTACTATCCAGCCCTGATGTTGTCTTCTCTATTTTAACTCCACTTTCATTATCTGCTGGACTATACCCTTCAACTTTCGCTCCTACATATTCGCTATACAGTTGCGTTGATATTTGTCTTATTGATTCTTCTTCTTCACTCTGTGCTTCTTTATAATCTTCTGTTGCTTTCTTTGTTTTATTAAATAATCCTCCATCTGATAATGCTATATTTAATGTTACTCCTGCTAAGATTAACAGTATTATGATGGTTACTACTAGTGCTATTAATGTGATTCCAAGTTCTTGCAATTTTTGTTTTTTAGATATCTTTTTAAACTTTAAGTTCTTATCTTTATTATCTAATGTTTTTCTTTTTTCTTTCATTTGTGAATTTATCCTTTCTCTATTTTTTATGTTAATTTTATTAAGTAAAAAGCTTAATAAAAAAACAATAAATCTGTAATCATTCTTATTTCAATGACTTTGCAAGATTTATTGTTTTTAATTTTTATAATTTTATAATTAAAATTTATTATTCAAAAAGTTGTATAAATATTATGAATATGATATATTACTGTTATATGAATTTTTTATTAAGCTTTTTACTTAATTATATTATATTTAATTTAAAATTGTTTTAATAAATATAAAAGTGGACGGAAACCAATGTTGTCATACTTCTCATTCGTATTGTTCATGAGGCGAACAGCTGTTAAGTTATTGCTTGTGTTACCATTACCACCTCGAACAACACAAGGACTCTCGACTTCGTCTTTAGTTCCCGTAGAATATTCCGTTGTATACTCACGCACATTTCCCGCCATATCAAATATATGACATTCTTCATCACTCGTTGTTCCCGTATTCTCTATGGTTTTATTACTTGATTTGTCTTGATTTGCATAATTATCACTTCCCATTGCCTGTATATATACTATCGCTGTATCCCACGCATAACTATTTACTAAATCACTTTCTACATATTTTGCTTCTGCATCTCCATCTTTATACATTCCTCTTGCTGCTGTTGAAGCGTTTGGTTGAGTTACATTATTCCATACTGTCCCCATCTTAGATACTGGTGTTCCATTATCTTGTCCAGCTTCATATCTTGCTATATAATATCCATGATTATCTTTTACACTTTGTATAAATTCTTCTAAATTCTTTGCTCCTACTCCTCCATTCTCTCTTTCAGTAACTATAGATTCATTAAAATAATCGTAAATTGGTATGTCATTTGTTTGATTAGAACCATTTTGCATTAATGTAGGTGTTCCATCATCTTCATCAAATGTATACCTTCCTAGTGTTATTTCTATTGTTTTTCCTTCTTCTATTTTAACTAAATTATCTTCATCATCAGAACTATCCGGATTTTTACCTCCATCAACATTACTGACTGGTATCCATACAAATTGATTTCCTTTAGTATCTTCCACTACTATTCCGTCTTTTACTGTATCTCCTGAATTTGATGCTATTTTGAATTTTCCTGGTATCACTACTTTATTTCCATTTTCATCTGTTACTGTTGTTGTATTTTCAAATGTATAGTCTTTACTCTTGGCATCTTGTATTGTTGTCTGTGTTCCTTCTGATGGTGTTGGATTACTTGGTATTGGATTTTCACTTCCATATTTATTTAGTTCTTTTTCTATATCCGTTATTACTCCTTCTTCATTCGTTTGAGCTTGTTTATAATCATCTGCTGCTTCTTTTGTTTTACTAAATAATCCTCCATCTGATAATGCTATATTTAGTGTCACCCCTGCCAAGATTAACAATATTATTATTGTTACTACTAATGCTATTAATGTGATTCCTCTTTCTCTTATTAGTTGGCTTTTTCTTATTTTTTGTAAATCTAAACTATCGCATTTTTTATCTAATGTTTTTCTTTTTTCTCTCATTTGTAGATTTATCCTTTCTCTATTTTTTATGTTAATTTTTATTAATGAAAAAACTTAATAAAAAAGGAATAAATCTCATAATTAGCTTGTATTAAGCTTTTTATAAGATTTATTCTTTTCATTTCTTATTTATTTGTTCCTTATTTTTAAATGTTTTATTCTTGATTTATTACCGTCATTATGCTATATTTTTAATAATTAAATTTTTATTAAGTTTTTTCATTAATAATATAAAAAAGATTAAGTTTATTATAATTTAATTTTTAGTCATTAATTCTGTTGTCTTCCCTCATAATATATACGTTTCCATCTAGTTGCTCAATCTACATTTTCTAAATTAAAGCATAAAGCTGTTTCCTGAGCTGATAGATGGTTCTTATGCATATATTCTATCACACTATGGTTAAATCCACCACTATAAGATGATTTTAAATTTTTTAATAATCCTTCTACTGTATGCTCCTGTCTAACAACTCGAGTTCATATTACTCGGTCAGAATATTTGGTTTAATATGGAAGTCATTCCAGTCATTATTCTATCGAATTATCAAAACAAAACATCGTTCAAAAATCTCTCCTAAACTATCTTTCACCCACTCATCAAAAATTCTCTATTTTAAATATAAAAGTGGGCGGAAGCCGTAAAGAAACGTAATTTCCCTCGTCATCTCCATAATGTCGTATCGATGCAAATTTCCCCGAATCAATCGAACCTCCACGCACGACACAAGTTGCAGACATCTCATTCTTTTCATTAGATGAACAATTTTCTGTCGTCCACTCCCATACATTCCCTGCCATATCAAATATATGACATTCCTCATCACCAGTACATCCTGTCTTCTTTATCTCATTTTCTGCTCTATTCATATTCGCATAATTCTTATCTTCCATCGTTTCTATAAAAACTATCGCTGTATCCCATGCATAACTATTTACTAAATCACTTTCTACATATTTTGCCTCTTCATCTCCATCTTTATACATTTCTCGTGCTGCTATTGAAGCCTTTGGTTGTGTTACATTACTCCATACTGCTTGTCCTGCTTTAGATACCAGATTATTATCATCTGTTTCTTTTCCAGCCTCATATCTTGCTATATAATATCCATGATTCTTTTCTACACTATCTATAAATTCTTTTAAATTTTTTGCTTCTCCACTTTTTCTTTCTAGTTTCGTATTTTCTTCATAGTCTGCTTTCCCTAAAGAACTAATATAATGTAATTTAAATTCTTCTTCATCACTTTCAACTTTCAAACCTTCTTGCACTAATATTGGAGTTCCATCCTCTAATTCACTATTTCCATTTAAATTATTTTTAAATATATATCTTCCTAAAGTTATTTCTACTTTTGAACCATCATTTAATATTATTAAATCTTCTTTTTTTTGTTCTACTTCTTTTGTACTTGCATTATTATCTCCATTAATATTACTTACCGGTACCCATACAAATTGATTTCCATCACTATCTTCTATTACTATTCCTTCTTGTACTGTTATTCCTGAATCTGATGCTATATGAAATTTTCCTGGTATTACTACTTTATTTCCATTTATATCTGATAATGTCCTTGTTTTTTCGAACTCATATTTACTTGCTTTTGCATCTCTTATTGATGTTAAATTATCTAATTGATTTTCTAATTCTTCTAATATATCTTCTTCATCTTCTTGGGCTTTTTTATATTTATCGGCTGCCTCTTGTGCCCTTTTAAATAATCCATTATCTGATAATGCTATATCTAATGTTACTCCTGATAATATTAATAAGATTATTATTGTTACTACTAACGCTATTAATGTGATTCCTCTTTCTCTTATTTGTTGGCTTTTTCTTATTTTTTGTAAATCTAAACTATCGCATTTTGTATCTAAAGTTTTTCTTTTATCTTTCATTTGTATAATTTCCTCTCTCTTTATTTTATGTTAATTTTTATTAAGGTTAAAACTTAATAAAAAAACAAAAAATCTTATAATTAGCTTTTTATAAGCCTTCTATAAGATTTCTTTATTTTATTTTTTATATATTTTCAATTCATTTTTATTTTTATTATCTTGATTTAATACCGTCGTTATGCTATATTTTCAATATAGCAATTTTTATTAAGTTTTAACCTTAATAAATTTTATAAATTATTTATTATATTTTCTATTAAATTTGTACTGCTATCTAGTTCAAAAACATTTTCCGTTTCTAAATTGTTATAATAGTCTTTTATACTTAAATTATCACTTATCTTTTTTAATGATGCTAGTTTTATTTTATACATATCACATATTATTGCAAGTGAATGAAGTTCCATATCAAATATCACATCCTCTTTTATATCTGTACTTGTTACAAAACATTCAGCAGTATAGCACGGCAAAGATTTAATATCCTTTGCTATGATAAGTTCTTGATTTCCTACATCCATACTATATTTTTCCTCATTCGGAATGTTCCATTCTAAATTATATGACTTTGATATGCTAATCCATGAACCTACTTTTTGATTAGTCGAACCTGCGTATCCTATGTTTATTATTATATCGGGCTTAGCATTATTTTCTAAATACTTTGTAACTCCAATTGCTGTTCTTTGTTTTCCTAATCCTGTTATTATTAAAGTTTTATTTCCACTTCTATAAACATTTTTATCTATACATTTTAATCCTAATTTATCTGCTATTTGTTTTCCTTCTTTTTCCATAGCACAATGCAATAATATGTTCATTATTATATTTATCCCTTCCAATTTGAATTTGAAAAACTAATGTCCGCTTCAATTTGCTTACATTAGTTTTATCTTATATATTAATTATAAAGTGAAATTTTTGCAAGTCCGTCGCCACTTCTCTCATTAGTTTTTGTTTCAGTTTCTTGTAATCCTGATACATAGCCATTATCTGTTCCTAGTTTTTCTCCATCATTTGCTTTACCATTTGCTTTGCTTGTGGCACCTCCTCCACCGTTTGCAACTATTAATATATTTTCCTTTTGATTATCATCTATAGTCGCTTCTTCTTCTGTTGAAATATATGTTGCTTCTCCATCACTTTCAGTCACTGAATTTTTATTTTCATCAGTTACTGTTTGGTCTTCACCTTTTTTTCCAACATGGATATAAATAGTTTGTCCTTCTTCTAATTCAATTGTTCCCTTAGAATATCCACCATTTCCACCAGTAAATGTTGTACTTCCATCAGTAACATCTCCACCTTGTGCTCCATATACTTCTAAAAGGTATGTTCCCGCTACATTTGCTGTATATGTTTCAACATTTTCTGTTGAGTTAAATATTTTTGTTGCCTTTGCTTGTACTTTTGCTATTTGTTCATTATATACTGCACTCATATCCGAACCATAAATATTTTGCAAAATTATTGTTTCTTCTAATTGTGCTTTTCTCTTTGATGATACATAAACTAAATTTGTCCCTAAAACTGCAAAAATAAATAATATGGTTGCTAATACTATTAGTGTAACTGAACCTTTTTCACTTTTTAACATACTAAAATCCATTCCTTTCTAGCTTTTGCTTTTGAATTCTTTATTTTTTATGTTTTTCCTAGTTTTAGTCTTTTTTGGCAATTGTTTCAATTAAATTTTTTTATTTTTTTGTCTTTGATTTTGTTTTAGTTCCTGCCTTTGATTTAGTTTTTGATTTAGTCGCAGATTTTGTTTTTTTCTTTGTTGTTTTCTTTTTTTCTTCTAAATCCGGAGTCCATTTTTCTCCTACTTTTGGTTTATTCCATGAAATAAAGTTGCATGGGTTTGGATTGTCCTTATTATTATTTGCACATATATAATAATTTTTTCCTCTTTTTGTTTTTCTAACAAAGACATCTGCACCGCAAACTGGACATGGCACATCTATTTTTTCTTCATAAGGCTTGATATTTTTACATTCCGGATAACCTGGGCAAGCTAAGAATTTTCCATACCTTCCATATTTAATAACCATCATTTTACCGCACTTTTCACATTGGATATTTGAAACTTCATCTTCGATTTTTACATGTTCTAATTCTTCATTTGCCTTATCAAGTTCCTCTTTGAATGGTGTATAAAATTTTCTGATTACATCTTTCCAGCCTTCTTCACCTTCTGCAATTTTATCAAATCTATCTTCTATTTCAGCTGTAAATTCTACATTTATTATATCTTTAAAACTTGATGTTAAAAGTTTATTTACTACTTTTCCTAGTTCTGTTGGAACAAGTTGCTTTTGCTCTTTTTCAATATATCTTCTATCAATTATTGTTGATATAATTGTAGCATAAGTACTAGGTCTTCCTATTCCTTTTTCCTCTAATGTCTTAACCAAACTTGCTTCTGTATATCTTGGAGGTGGTTCTGTAAAACTTTGTTTTGGTTCAATTTTTTCTTTTTTTACAGTTTCTCCAATTTCTAAGTTTGGAATACTAGTTTCGTCATCTTCATTACTTTTTTCATCTTTATCTTCTACATATAATGTCATAAAACCTTTGAATTTTAAAGTTTGTCCTGATGCTCTAAAGTTATAATTTTCTTTATCTTTAACATCAATATTTGCACTAATTGTGTCAAAAATAGCTGCTGACATTTGACTTGCAATAAATCTATTGTAAATAAGTTTATACAATTTATATTGATCAGGAGTTAAACTATCTTTTATCTTATCAGGTGATAGTTCAACATAAGTTGGTCTTATACCTTCATGAGCATCTTGTGCATCTGCTTTTGTTTTATAATATCTATTTTCGTAATATTTTTCACCATATTCTTCAGTAATATATTTTTTTGCTGAATGTCTTGCTTCTTCTGAAATTCTTGTAGAATCTGTTCTCATATAAGTAATTAGACCTACTGTACCTTTTTCAGGAACAGAAACACCTTCATAAAGACCTTGTGCTACATTCATCGTTTTTCTAATAGGAAATCCTAGTTTTCTTGAAGCTTCTTGTTGCATTGTACTAGTTGTAAATGGTGGTGCAGGAGTTCTTTTCTTTTCTCCTTTTTTTACATCTGTTACTATATATTTTCCATTTTCTATTTTTGTTAAAATTTCTTTAACTTCTGTTTCATTATGAAGTTCTATCTTTTTTCCATCTTTACCATAAAATTTTGCTGTAAATTTTTCGCCATTTTTTTCAAGTTTTACGTAAATATTCCAATATTCTTCAGGAATAAATTTTTCAATTTCTTCTTCTCTATCAACAATTAACTTTACTGCTACAGATTGTACTCTACCAGCAGATAATCCTCTTTTAACTTTTTTCCATAGAATAGGGCTTATTTGATAACCTACAATTCTATCCAATACTCTTCTTGCCTGTTGAGCATCTGTTAAATTCATATCTATTTTTCTAG
>CANRLA010000024.1 GCA_947631315.1 uncultured Clostridia bacterium
AACGGCACGATGTGGTGGTGTGAGAGGGGATGAAAATTTTAATATGAACTATTAAAATTTTCTACTCTACTCGATTGCCTTAGAAAGTTGTCACTATATAAAAAAATTTTTTACAGATTTTTTATTTTTAATGATTAAAAAATGGCAATATAGATATAATAAGAATAAAGTTAAGTAATAAAAAATTAAATATTTGTATGCAAGTTTTGGAAAGGAGAAAATTATTGATGACTACAAAGAAGAAAGTTGTTTTAGTAGGTACTGGATTTGTTGGAATGAGTATGTCTTATTCATTATTAAATCAAGGTGGAGTAGATGAATTAGTATTAATAGATGTCAACAAGGACAAGGCTGTTGGAGAAGAAATGGATTTATCAGATGGACTTCCTTATTCGCCACATAAAATGAATATAAAAGCTGGAGATTATGACGAATGTAAAGATGCAAATATTGTGGTAATTACTGCAGGTTTAGCTCAAAAGCCAAGACAGTCAAGGTTAGATTTAGCAATAGAAAATACAAAAATCGTAAAAGAAATTACTGAAAAAGTTATGGAAAATGAATTTAAAGGAATATTTATAGTAGTAACAAATCCTGTTGATTTAATGAGCTATGTAGTTTTAAAAACATCTAAGTTGCCAAAGTCAAAGGTAATAGGATCAGGAACTGTCTTAGACACTGCAAGGCTTAGATATTTGTTAGGAGAATATTTAAAAGTCTCTAATAAAAATGTTCATGCATATATATTAGGTGAACATGGAGATTCATCACTTGTTCCTTGGGAACATTGTTTTATTGGTTGTAAAAAAATGATAGACATAATGGAGGATAATCATTTACCAATGGAAGATTTAGAAAAAATTCATGATAAGGTATGGAATGCAGCCTACGAAATAATTGAAAAGAAAAAGGCAACTTATTATGGAATAGGAATGGCATTAAATAGAATTATAAAAGCTATACTAAATGATGAGAATGCCATACTTACTGTATCAACATATCAAGATGGTGAGTATAAACAAGAAGGAATCTACATTGGAGTGCCAGCAATTATAAATAAAAGAGGAGTTAAAGAAATATTAAAATTAAATTTGAATGAGCAAGACCAAGAAAAGTTTAATAAAAGTTGTAGAATAATGAAGGAAAATATAGAAAAAGAAATAAATAATTTATTAGATTAATACTTTAACTGACCTATTAGTATAGTTTTAAAAAGTAAAATGTGATATACTATAGGTCAGTAAAATATTAGATTTTTACAGGATAAATTGGTTCTTAAAATTTTATAAAAATAGAATAAAATTTTTTTATAATTTATGTATTGATAAAAAACAGGTTTTTGAGTACAATGTTAATATATAAAAGTATATGTGTTCCTTGTAAAAGAAACTAGAAAGGAAAGAATTTTTTAATGAGTGTAAAAGAAAACAATGAAGAATTTTCTAATTCTAGGCAAAGAGTTAAAGAGAAGGATTTAAGAAAAATATTTGATGCGAAAGAGTTTAAAAATATAAAAGACATAATATACAATTCAGCAAAAGTATTTAAAGAACAAATCGCGTTTGTCATTAAGCATAAAGATGGAGAAAACATTGAATATGAGAATGTTACATATAAGAGATTATTAGAGGATATTAACAAACTAGGAGCAGCATTTTATGCAATGAAGTTAAAGGCAAAACGAATTGCTATTATTGGTAGAAATAGGTATGAATGGGTTTTAACTCATCTTACTAATATGCTTGGAGGAATGGTATCTGTCCCATTAGATAAAGATTTGGAATACAATGAGTTAGAAAACTCTTTAATTAGAAGTGAAGCTGATTGTATAGTTTTTGATGAAAAATATACAGAGAAGGTAAACTTGATAAAACAAGCCGAAAAAACTAATTTAACACAATATATTTGCATGGGACAAATTAATGGATTTAATTCTATTACTGAATTACTAACATTTGGTCAAAAAATATTAGATAGTGGAAATAAAGATTATATAAATTATGAAGTTGATGAAAACACTATGAGTATATTATTATTTACATCAGGAACCACTGACAAATCAAAAGCTGTAATGCTGTCACAAAGAAATATTGCATCTAATATATATGGAATGCAGTTAGTAGAAGATATAAGACCAACTGATACAAATATTGCATTTTTGCCTTTTCATCATATATTTGGTTCAACTTGTATGATAATGATGATAGCGTGTGGAGTAAAAACAGTTTTTCCAGACGGATTAAGGTACATAAAACAAAACTTAAATGAATACAAAATTACTGTTTTCGTAGGAGTTCCTGTTTTAATAGAAAGCATTTATAAAACAATAATGAAAGAGATAGAAAAGCAGGGAAAAACTAAGTTAATTAAGATAGCAGTAAAAATAAGTAACTTTTTATTAAAATTACATATTGATATTAGAAGAAAATTATTTAAGCAAATAATAGATGCCCTAGGAGGAGAGTTAAGATTTGTAATATCAGGAGGTGCACCAGCAGATAGCAAAATTGCAAAAGGATTTAACGATTTGGGAATTAAAACAGCTCAAGGATATGGATTAAGTGAAACTTCACCTGTTATAGCCGCCGAAAATGATAAAGTAATGAAACCAGGTTCAGTTGGAGTGCCATTGATAAATAATGAAGTAAATATTGTTAACAAAGATGATAAAGGCATCGGTGAAATAATTGTAAAAGGTCCTAATGTAATGCTTGGATATTATAAAATGCCGGAACTTACAGCAGAAGTTATAAAAGACGGATGGTTTTATACAGGCGATTTAGGATATATTGATAGAAAAGGAATATTGTATATTACAGGAAGAAATAAAAATCTAATTGTACTAAAAAATGGTAAAAAAATCTTTCCAGAAGAATTAGAAACTTTAGTCAATAGAATAGAATTAGTCGAAGAATCAATGGTTTTTGGAATGCCTGACAAAGTAGATAAAGATGATGTTAAGTTATCAGTAGAAATATTTTGTAACAAAGAACTTATTAGAGAAAAATACTCAGATAAATCTAAAGAAGAAATTTATAAGATAATTTGGGAACAGATAAAGGAGTTAAATAAGACATTTCCAAGATATAAGCATATACAAAATTTAATTTTGAGTGATGAAGAACTAATAAAAACGACAACTAAGAAAGTAAAAAGACAAGAAGAAATGAAAAAGATATTGGCAAAGAAAAATTAAATAAGTTAGTTAAAAGTAAAGGAGATCAAAATGTTTTTTTCAACTTTTTCAAACCCATGGATGTTTTTGTTCATATTAATTTTAATATTTGACAATATAGGATATTATATGTCTACACCAGGAGCTTTTTTAGGATTAATATTAAGCATACCGGGAATATTAATAGCAATTACATTTCACGAATTTGCTCATGCTTGGGCTGCTGATAAACTAGGTGATGACACTCCAAGAAATCAAGGAAGATTATCACTTAACCCATTAAGACATATTGATCCTATAGGAGCAGTATTACTTATTACTGCTGGTTTTGGTTGGGGAAAACCTGTTGAAATTAATCCAAATAATTTTAATAGAACAGTATCAATAAGAAAAGGAAATGCTTTGGTTTCAATTGCTGGACCTGCAATGAATTTTTTATTAGCATTGATTTTTTCAGTAATTTATGGATTGCTTTTTAAATTTGGCAGTAGTTTTTTAATAACAACAACAGGAAATATAATAGTTTCCGTTATAGCATATACGATTTCAATCAATGTTGGTTTAGGAGTTTTTAACTTAATACCTTTACCACCACTTGATGGATCAAAGGTATTATCTGCATTTCTACCAAGTAAAGCAAGAGTTTGGTACACTAATCACGAAAGATTACTCTATATAATTTTTATAGCAATATGGGTTACACCAATTGCAAGTATGCTTATTTCACCAGCAATGGAATTTATAAATGAAAAATTAATGGATTTAATAATGTTAATAGTAGGAGTTTAAATGAAGGATATATATATACTAGGAATTGAATCAAGTTGTGATGAAACAGCAGCTTCTATTGTAAAAAACGGAAGAGATGTTTTATCAAATGTTATAAATACACAAATAGATATACATAAATTATATGGTGGAGTAGTTCCGGAAATTGCTTCAAGAAATCATATACTTAATATATCTGAGGTAGTAAAATTAGCTATAAAAGAGGCAAACATGAGTTTATCTGATATTGACGCAGTAGCTTGTACTTATGGTCCAGGTTTAGTAGGAGCTTTATTAGTAGGTCTTTCTTATGGAAAAGGTTTAAGCTATGCGCTTGATGTTCCGTTAATTGGTACAAACCATATTGAAGGTCATATTGCAGCAAATTACATAACTCATAAAGATTTAAAACCACCGTTTTTATGCGTAATGATGTCAGGTGGAAATACACAAATAGTTCACATTAAAGATTATACAGATTTTGAAGTTTTAGGTAGAACAAAAGATGATGCTATAGGTGAAGCTTTTGACAAAGTAGCAAGAATAATGGAACTTGGATATCCAGGAGGACCAAAGATAGATGAACTTGGAAAAAAAGGTGAGCCTAATATAGAACTACCAAAAACTCATTTTGATAATTTAGATTTTAGTTTTAGCGGAATAAAAACTGCCGTAATAAATCTGCACCACAAAAATCCTGATATTAAAAAAGAAGATTTGTGCAAAAGTTTTGAAAAAAAAGTAACCGAAATGTTAATAGATAATACAAAAAAAGCAATAGAACAAACTGGAATAAATACTATAGTTATAGCAGGTGGAGTTTCTGCAAATAGTTACATAAGAAATGAATTTTTAAATTTAAAAAATTGTAAAGTTTATATGCCTGATATGAAATTATGTACAGATAATGCTGCAATGATTGCATCAGCAGGATACTATGATTTTATAAATGGAAAAATAAGTGACTTAAGTTTAAACGCAGAACCTGATTTGAAAATATAAAATAATTTGTTTGAAAGGAAAAAAGCAAGTGTCAATATATGCAATAGGAGATTTGCATCTATCTTTTGAAACTGATAAACCAATGAATATCTTTGGAGAAAATTGGGATAATTATGAAGAAAGATTAGAGCAATTGTGGAATGAAATCATACAAGAAGATGATACAGTCCTAATCCCAGGAGATTTTTCTTGGGCAACATATTTAAAAGATACATTACAAGATTTTAAATATTTAAATGATTTAAAAGGCAAGAAAGTTCTTCTTAAAGGAAATCATGATTACTGGTGGACAACCCTAAAAAGTATGAGAGAATTCTTAAATCAGAATAATTTAAAAAATATAGATTTTATCTTTAACTCATCTTATGAATGTGATGAAGCAATGATAGTAGGAACTAGAGGTTGGTCATTTAATGAAACAGAAAATAGTGATAAAATGCTAAAAAGAGAACTTTCAAGACTAGAATTTTCAATAAATGATGCTTTACGAAAAAATAATAATAAAAAAATTATAAGTATGATGCACTATCCACCTATAACACAGAATATGATAGAAATGAAACAGAAAAGCGAATATTTAGAAATTTTAAAAAAGTATGGTATTACTGAGTGTATATATGGACATTTACATGGAAACTCACATTCTGAAGCAATAGAAGGAAATGTAGATGGAATAAATTTACGATTAGTAAGTTCAGATTATTTAGGATTTAAACCTATAAAAATTTTATAATTATTTTAAAATATAAATTTGTAAAGGTTTTATAAAAATTATAATGGAAGGAAATTGTATAAACAAAGATGAAAATTAGTAAAATATATTTTAATACAGATGATGGATTAAAATTAAATGGTTTGTTACATGAACCTGATGATATTAAAACTAATATAGTAATGATTTCAGTTCATGGAGTTACTAGTAACTGTTTAAATTACAGAGATAATGTGATAGCAAAAAAAATGGTTGAAAATAATATTGCATATTTTACTTTTAATAATAGAGGTCATGATGTATTAAATACATATGAGCCATTACAAAGTATGACTTATCAAGGCTCAAGTGCAGAAAATGTAAAAGATTCATATCTTGACGTTAAAGCTGCAATAAGTACTATGCTTTCTAAAAAATTTAATAAAATCATACTTCAAGGTCATAGTATGGGCTGTACAAAAGTAGTATATACTTATAATAGACTGATTGAAAGTAGCGAAGATACAATTGCAAAACATATTTGCGGTATAAGTTTACTTTCAATGGTAGATATTCCAGGATATTTAGAATTTATACTAGGAGAAAATTATGACAAAGTAATTAAAGATTTAAAGATTATGAAGGAAAAAGGTGAAGGAGATAAAATTATTACTATAAATAATTTTCCGCCAATAAAACCTAATACAGTTTTAAATTTTGAAAAAAATACCGAACTAGATTTCTTTAGATATACAGATCCAAAATACAAATTTGAAAAGCTATATAATATAAAAGTGCCACTATTTATGAGGTGGGGAAATATTAATGAATTAATTACTATTTCAGCACAAGATTTAGTAGAAATTATAAAAAGGAGACTGATAAATAAAAAAATAGATATAGATTTTATCGATGGAGCAAACCATAGTTACAAGAATAAAGAAAGTGTTTTAGCTGAACAAATAATTAATTGGATTACAAGATTTTACATAGGATTATAAGATACTAAAAATTAAACATTTAAAAAAAATATAGAAATGAAAGGAGAAATTCGTATAATAATTTTTATTATACGAATAAGAGATTATGAAAATAACGAAAGCAGAAGCTATAAGTAAAATTGCAAACAGAATAAGGCAAGATTTAATAACTGCAATATATTATGCTAAATCAGGGCATCCAGGTGGCTCTCTTTCATGTAGCGATATATTAGCAGTTTTATATTTTAATGAAATGAATATTAACCCATTAAAACCTGACGATAAATCAAGAGATAGATTTATTTTATCAAAAGGACACGGTGCACCAACTTTATATGCGACACTTGCTGAAAAAGGATATTTTTCAAAAGATGATTTAATAACACTTAGAAACATTGATAGTGTATTTCAAGGTCACCCCGACATGAATAAAGTGCCAGGAATTGATATGTCATCAGGTTCTTTGGGACAGGGGCTTTCAATTGCAAATGGTATGGCAATAGCTTCAAAAATGGATAAAATGGGCTATAGAGTTTATTGCTTAGTTGGAGATGGCGAATTAGAAGAAGGACAAATTTGGGAAGCGGCAATGACATCAAGCAAATATAAATTAGATAATTTATGTCTAATTGTTGACTGCAATGAACTTCAACTTATAGGAAAAACTGAAGAAATAATGGGATTAAATGCAGAAAATATTGAACAAAAATTTGCAAGTTTTGGATTTAATACAAAAATAATCGATGGACATAATATAGAAGAAATAATGCAAGCATTTGAAGATGCAAAATTGGTAAAAGATAAACCAACAGTAATAATTGCAAAAACAATCAAAGGAAAAGGAATTTCATTTATGGAAATTGATCCATCATGGCACGGAAAATCATTAAATGATGAAGAATACAAAAAAGCTATAGAAGAATTAAATAATATAAATTAAGAATAAAAAGATTTAATCATTGAAGAATTAAAAAAGCATAAAAAGGTTTATAGGTAAAGCCTTTAAAAACCTAAATATAATATACAAGGAAAAATAAATGGAAGAAATAAAAAAAATAGCAACAAGAGAAAGTTTTGGAAAAGCAATAACTGAATTAAAAGATGAAAATATTGTAGTACTTGATGCTGACTTAAGTTCTGCCACAAAAACAGAGTTATTTCAAAAAGAAAATCCAAATAGATTTATAGAAGTAGGAATTTCAGAATCAGATATGATGGGAACTGCAGCAGGATTAGCTACTTGTGGAAAAATTCCTTTTGCGTCTACATTTGCAGTATTTGCAACTGGAAGATGCTATGACCAAATTAGGTCGAGTATAGCATATCCAAAATTAAATGTAAAAATATGTGGAACTCACGCAGGAGTTACAGTAGGAGAAGATGGAGCAACGCATCAAATGTTAGAAGATATTAATCTTATGAGAGGACTGCCAAATATGGTAGTTATATCTCCATCAGATGATGTTCAAACTAAAGCATTAGTAAAAGAAATAGCAAAATATGAAGGACCAGTTTATTTAAGATTAGCAAGAATGGCAACCCCTGTAATCTATGCAAATGATGTAAAATTTGAAATAGGAAAAGCAGTACAATTAGGAGAGGGAATAGATGCAACAGTATTTGCAACAGGCGTTACAGTCTCAGAGGCTCTAAAAGCACAAGAAGAATTGTTAAAAGAAGGAGTTGACATTAGAGTAGTTGATATTCACACAATAAAACCAATAGACAAAGAAACGATTGTAAAATGTGCGAAAGAAACCAGCATATTATTGTCAGTAGAAGATCATAATGTAATTGGAGGTCTTGGAAGCGCAATTGCTGATGTTTTAACAGAAGAATATCCAAAAAAATTAATAAAATTAGGAATAAATGATTGCTTTGGTAAATCAGGAAAAGCAGAAAGTTTAATGGAGTATTTTAAAATTGATAGCAAATCAATAGAAGAAACAATAAAAGAAAAGCTATATATTAATAATAAATCAAAATAGTTAAAAATTTAGATGTTAAATAATAAAAAAGTTATAAAATCGAATCATTGTATAAAATAATAAAATTAGGAGGAAATAGTATGTCAATTTTAGTAACAGGAGGAGCTGGATTTATAGGCTCGCATACAGTAGTAGAATTATTAAATGCAGGACATGATGTAGTAATAGTTGATGATTTTTCAAACAGTAATTCTAAGGTATTAGATAAAATAAAAGAAATTACAAAAAAAGATTTTAAATTTTATGAAGTAAATATTTTAGATACCGAAAAATTAGATAAAGTATTTGAAGAAAATCCTGAGATAACGGCAGTAATACATTTTGCAGCATTTAAAGCGGTAGGTGAATCTGTTGCAAAACCAATAGAATATTATAAAAACAATATATCAGGAACAATTTCATTATTGGAATGTATGAAAAAACATAATGTTAAGAAAATAGTATTTAGTTCATCAGCCACAGTATATGGTGACCCAGCATCAGTTCCAATTAAAGAAGATTTTCCAAAACACGCAACAAATCCTTATGGACAAACAAAAGTAATGATAGAGCAGATTTTACAAGATGTATATGTTTCTGATAATGACTGGAGTGTAATTTTATTGAGATATTTCAACCCAATCGGAGCACATAAAAGTGGACTTATAGGAGAAGCACCTAATGGAATTCCAAATAATTTGATGCCATATATAAACCAAGTTGCATTAGGAAAACTAGACCATTTAAATATATTTGGCAATGACTACACTACTCATGATGGAACAGGAGTAAGGGATTATATACATGTTGTAGATTTGGCAAAAGGACATATAAAAGCTATAGAAAGAACAGAAAAAATGACTGGAGTTGAAAGTTTTAATTTAGGAACAGGAATTGGATATTCTGTTTTAGATATTGTTAAAAATTTTGAAAAATCAACAGGCGTAAAAATAAAATATGAAATTACAGATAGAAGACCAGGAGACATTGCAGAATGTTATGCAGATCCTAGTAAAGCAGAAGAAATTTTACATTGGAAAGCAGAGAAAAACCTTGAAGATATGTGCAAAGATTCTTGGAATTTTATAAAAAATCAAATGTAAAATTTTGTAAAAAATTTATAAGATTTTGTAAAAGAAACTTTGAATTACAGGAATAAATTAGTAATGATTTTACAACTTTGAAAATTTTAAAAATGGTAATTTTTTCTTAACAGTATAAATTTATATTAAAAGCATATAATATATAATGAAAAATTTTCAAAAAGGAGTAAAATACAATGAAGGTTATAGATTATATTGCATTAGTATTAGTAATAATCGGTGCTATAAACTGGGGATTGATTGGATTATTTAGCTTTGATTTAGTAGCAACATTGTTTGGATCAATGAGTGTTATAAGTAGAATAGTATATACATTAGTAGGAATCTCAGGTTTATGGTGTATAAGATTTTTTGCTAAGGTAGATGATTAATTAAATATCGTTTTTCAAGTATGAATTATTTCAAAAATCAAAAAAACGATTATATAAGAAAGAAAAAATGAATTAAATATGAATAATTTGTTCATAGTTAGTTCATTTTTTAATAGTATAATAACTTGTTGATAAATATATGGTACAAAGAGAAAATAAAAGAATTAATAGAATTACTTGAATTAAATAACTAAAGTGTGGTATCATAAATAAAAAATAGGAGAGAAAAACAATGAAAAACGAAAGAGGAATAACTTTAATTGCATTAGTTACTACGACGTTAATATTATCTATTATAGCAGGAGTATCAATAAAAATAGCATTAGGTGATGATAATTCTGTAGTTAGAGAAGTAACGAATGCAACAGAAACTCAGCAATATATGGTAAACCAAGAAAAGCAAAAAACTTCTAATGTAATTGAAAAATATGAAGAAGAATGGGGATTATCTTAAAAATGCACAATTTTTTTGTAAATAATAATCAAATTGAAAATGACAAAATAAACATAATAGATGGAGATGCAAAGCATATTTCTCAAGTACTTAGAATGAAAAAAGACGAGAAAATATTTGTATGTAATAAAGATAATGGAAATAGATACTTAGCAGAAATATCTAATATAGAAAAAGATAAAGTAATTTGTACAATAATTCAAAATGAAGAAACTACTGAACTAAACATACAAATTACTTTGTTTCAAGGACTGCCTAAATTTGATAAGATGGAAATGATTATACAAAAAGCTGTAGAATTAGGTATTTATGAAATAACACCAATTGAAATGAAAAACTGTATAGTAAAAATAAAAGACGAGGACAAGAAAATTTCTAGATGGCAAGCAATTGCAGAATCTGCTTCAAAACAAAGCAAAAGGACAATAATTCCTAAAATAAATAAAGTAGAAAAAATAAAAAATATAAAAGATAAAATAAAAGATTATGATTTAGTATTGCTTGCTTATGAGAATGAAAAAAATATTTCCTTAAAAAATGTACTAAAAGATTATAAAAAAATTTCAAAAATTGCTATAATAATTGGACCTGAGGGTGGCTTCGATAAAGAAGAAGCTAAAGAACTCGAAAATTCAGGTGCTAAAGAAGTAAGTCTTGGAAAAACTATTTTAAGAACAGAAACTGCATCAATAGCAATGATTAGTATGATTATGTATGAATTTGAACTTTAATAATAAAAAAATATAAAATATTAAATTATTGGTTTATAGGTAAAGCCTTTAAAAACCTAAATATTATACAAGGGAAAAATTAATAATATGGGAGAAAAGGAGAAAAATACAAATAAAAAAAGTACCAATAAAATAGATAAAGATGAAAAAGTAAAAGAAAATGTAAATAAATTAAAAGATAAAGAAAAAAGTGTAAAGGTAAAAGAAGAAAATTCAAAAAGCGAAAAAGAAAGCATAAAAGACGAAGAAGAAAGCTCGAATGAAAAAGAAAAAATTGTAAAGGTTGAAGAAAAAAGACTAGTAGATAGCAAAAAAATTAATGAAGAAGAATTAGATACAATAAAAAAAGAAATTAAGAAAAATAAGAAAACAAAAAAATTAAATGAAAAAAAACAATTAAAATATAAAGAAATATTAAAAAATGTTTTAATTTGTTTATTAATGATAGTTTATTTAATGGCTTTAATAATTGGAAACTGTACAATGGGTGCAATTAAATACATAACTACCTTAAAAATACTTATTATGATTGAAGTTCTAATTTCATTAATTATTTTTGAAATTGCATTTTCAAAAGATACATTTACTATAGGAATGCATGGTATAGAAACATTGGCTCTTTCAGGCTTAACTATATTAATTCTCGATTTATTTAATAAGAAAAACGAAATTATATGGTTAGCATTTTCAATAATCACAGGAATAATATTATTTTATTATTTAATTAAAATTATTATTATTGCATTAAAAAAGAAAAAGAGATAGATGTTATAAAAAACAAATGTGATTAAAAGTATAAAAAAGATAAAAAATAGAAATAAATGTAAACAAAATCCTTGGAAATATTTGACTTTTGGAATAGAAAATGTTAAAATTACTTTTATAAATATTAAAGAAAAGAGGTATTATAATGATAGTAAAACCTACAGTTTTAGAATTACTTGAAAAAGCAGAAAATAGATATAGTTTAGTTATTGCTACTGCTAAAAGAGCAAGACAGATTGCAAATGGAAGTATTCCAATGACATCAAGTGATGATGTATCTCCAGTTACACTTGCAGCAGATGAAATAGAAGAAGATAAAGTAAAAATATACAATAAAAATCAATGGGATGAAGAATTAGAAAAACGTAAAGAAGAATCAAGTGTTGAAAATAATGAAGCTAACAAAAACAACGAAGAAAACAGTGAACAAATTGAAGTAAAAGATAGAGAAGAACAAGCAGAAGACCTTGAAAAAATCGAAGAACAAGAAGAATTAGAAGGCGATAGCAAAAACGAAGAGCAAGAAGAATTAGAAGACGATGGAGATAGCGAAGAGCAAGATGAAGCAGAAGATAATGAAGAAAACAAAGAACAAACTGGAACAGAAGAAAATCAATAAAAAATATAAATAAATGAGGTATATATGAAAAAACATATTATTACGATAACAGGTGATCATGCAAGCGGACAGGGGACAGCATCAAATCTTTTAAAAGAATATTTAGGTTATGAGATTTATAGAAATGGTCAATATGTTAGAAAACTTGCAACAGAAAAAGGAATGTCAATAGTCGAGTTCCAGGTTTATTTGAATGAGCATCCAAAACTAGATAGAGAAATAGAAAATAGTGCTACAGAGTATGCTACTAATCATGATAATTTAATTGTAGATGCAAAATTAGGTTGGTTTGCAATTCCAAATTCATTTAAAGTATATTTAAAAGTTGATATAGATATTGCTGTTAAAAGAGCTTATGAAGATAGTGCAAGAAAAGATTCAGAACCATTTAAAAGCATAGAAGAAGCTAAAGAAAAAATTATCTATAGACATAAAGAAGAAACTAATAGATGGCTTGAAGAATATGGAGTAAATCGTGATGATATGTCAAACTATGATTTAGTAGTAAATACATCTAATTTAACACCTGAGCAAGTTGCGAAAAAGATTTTAGAAGAGTATGAAAAATGGCTTAATAATTAAAATAAAAATAATGGGGGAAAACTAGAATTAAATTGTTTTCTCCTTTTTATTTTTATAAAGAAAAATTTATATGCTGTTTTTTATACATTAATTATAATAAAGATTGAAAGGAGAAAGTAACATAGAAAACTCAAAACATAATATTCAAGTAATTGATGAAAATGATATAGATTATCCATATTTATTATCAGAAATCAAAGATAGACCTAAAAAATTATATGTTATAGGGAATAAAGAAATATTAAAAAGAAAGTCTGTAGCGATAGTGGGATGTAGAGAATGTAGCAATTATGGGAAGGAAATAGCTGAAAAAATAGCATATAATTTAGCTAAGAAAAATATAATTGTTGTAAGTGGACTAGCTAAAGGAATAGATACTAATGCACATATAGGAACATTAAAGGCCAAAGGCAAAACTATAGCTGTTGTAGCACATGGACTAGATATGATTTATCCAAAGGAAAATTATAATTTAGCAAAACTAATTATAAAGTATGGAGGAGCTATTGTAAGTGAGCAACCAATAGGTGCAAAACCTATACCGGAAAATTTCCCTAAAAGAAATAGAATAATTAGTGGATTAAGCACTAGTACAATTATTGTAGAGGCAAGAGAACGAAGTGGTTCATTAATTACTGCAAATTTTGCATTAGAGCAGGGAAGAAATTTATATGCAGTTCCAGGAAGCATATTTTGGGAAAACTCAATAGGCACAAACAAATTAATACAAAGCGGAGCAGAGGTAATTACAAGTTATTTAGATTTAGATAATTTTAATTTTTCTAAAATATTGTAATCTATAAATATTTGTAATATAATATAGCTATTGATTTACCTAAATGGAGGTATATATGAAAAAAAATAAGGGAAAACATGAAAAAGAAGTTTTTAAAGAAAAAAAAGAACTATTAGAAGAAGACACAATAGTAATGAATATAGTAAAAAATGATAGTAATGAAAAAGAAAATTTAGATAATGATAATATAGAAGCAGAAGATTTAAATGTTAATTCAGTTGAAAATGATGAAGAGATGTATACAAAAATCTACAAATATAATAGATTAAGAACAAATTCTGAAGAGGAAAAAGAAATGGGCGAAAAGCAAAACAAAAAAAAGAATAAAAAAGAAAAAAAGAAAAAGAAGTTTGCAAAATTAAGATTATTTTTAAAAATAATATTCTTCTTAATACTTATTTTAATTATAGCAGGAGTAGCAGCAGTAGTTGCTATATTTAAAACGGATAGATGGGCTATAACTGAAGAAGAACTTTTAGCTGACGCTGGGGCATTAATTTATGGTGGAGATGGTCAATTAATTAATACACTTACGGGAGATGAAATTAATAAAAAAATATCAATTGAAGAAATGGGAAAACTACCTGATGCTTTTGTTTCAATAGAAGATGAAAGATTTTATGAACATAATGGAATTGATATAAAAAGAACAGCTCATGCAATAGCAGATTATGTATTTAGTCTTGGAAAAGGCTCATTTGGTGGTAGTACAATAACTCAGCAACTAATCAAGATTACAATGAAAGATGACGAAAGAGGCGGTCTAGCAGGAATTGAGAGAAAAATAAGAGAGTGGTCAAGAGCAGTTCAAGTAGAAAAGATGATAAATGACAAAAACAAAATACTTGAAAGATACCTAAACAGAATCTATTTAGGAAGTTCTAATGGTCTTGAAGTAAGAGGTGTTGAATCTGCATCAAATTACTATTTTAATAAAGCAGCAAAAGATTTGAGCTTAGCACAATCAGCTTTCATAGCAGGAATAAATCATGCTCCAAATTCATATAACCCATTCGGAGAAACTGATAAATCTGAAGAAATAAAAACAAGAACACTAAATGTTTTAGCAAAAATGAAAGAATTGGGAAAGATTTCAGAAGATGAATATAATACTGCAGTAGAAGAAACCAAAAATGGTCTAACATTTGAAAAAGGTGGAGTATCAAATGGAAATAGTGATATATCTTTCCATACAGCAGCTGCTATAAATCAAATTGCACAAGAACTTTCAGATGAAAAAGATATTAGCTATGATGAAGCTAGAGATATGTTAATAAATAGTGGATATAGCATATATACAACTGTTCATCAAGGTATACAAGATATAATGGAAGATGAATATGTAAAATCAAAATATATAAGAAATGGTTATGCTAAAGGCGGAAGAAGTGAAGCAGGTCAATCAGCAATGGTTGTTATTAATCCTTCTACAGGATTTGTCGTTGGTGAAGTTGGAGCACTTGGAGAGAATCCTGATACACTTGGATTAAATAGAGGAATATCAGCTCGTCAAGGAGGTTCATCATTTAAACCATTAGTAACAATAGCTCCAGGTCTTGAAAACAAAGTTATCACAGCCGCAACACTATTTAATGATACACCAACTTCATTTGGAAAATATAATCCTAAAAACGATAGTAATAATTATGGCGGAATAACTACAATTAGGAATGCGATAACTCATTCATATAATGTAACAGAAGTAAAATTACTTTCTATTATGGGAGTTGGAAAGTCAGCTGAATTCCTAGGAAAAATAGGAATTGATGTTGATGCTGATAATGCAGGATTAAGTATGGCATTAGGTTCTGTAAGTGTAACTCCAGTACAAATGGCTGCTGGATATGCAATGATTGCAAATGGAGGAGTATATATTACACCTACATTCTATACAAAAGTTGTAGATAGAGCAGGCAATGTAGTCATAGAAGCAAAGCAAGAAAAGACAAGAGTAATGTCACAAGATAACGCATATATTGAAAGCACCATTTTAAGAGGACCAATTCAATCAGGAACAGCAAGTAATTATAATGGCTGGTTAGGTGCAATGGATGTCGGTGGTAAGACTGGAACATCAGATGAGAATGCCGATAGATGGTTCTGTGGTATAACTCCATATTATGCAGCAGCTTGTTGGTATGGTGCAGATGATGGATATAATGTTGACGGAAAAGGAACTAAGATGGGGTTCTCTGGATCGAATCCAGCAGCTGCAATATGGTTCCCAGTTATGAAAAATATTCATAAAGACTTAGAAGCCAAGAAGTTCGAACAGCCAGAAGGAATAAAAACTCTATCTATATGTAAAGCCACAGGAAAAAGAGCTACAGAGAATTGTAAGGATACTTATAGTGAAATTTTTTCTAGCGAAAATATTCCAGGAAATTGTGATGGACATACAACAGTTAAAATTTGTAAAGAAACTGGAAAGATAGCTACTGAATTCTGTACAGATACAGAGGAGAAAGTTTTCGGAGTTGTTATTGATACAGAAAAAAATGCTAATTGGTCTCCAAAACAAAAAGTAGAAGAAGCACCTAAAGAAAAATGTGATGTTCATAAAGAAGCACAAAAAATAGATGTTCCAAATGTTGTAGGAAAAACAGAAAAACAAGCAACTGATGAATTGAAAAAAGCAGGATTTAAAGTAAAAGTTTTGAAAGACAATGATAAAAATAAAGCAAAAGGAGTTGTATTAAAGCAAAGTTCTACTAAAGCTGCAAAAGGTTCAGAAATATCTATTACAGTAAATCAATATAATGGAGGAACAGCATCTAATACAACGGTCAATGAAACTACTACTAAAAACGAAATTGCAGGAACTACAACACCATCACCTTCTAATAAAAATGTAGTAGTAGAAACAAATACAACAAAAGAAAATAAAGTTAATTAAAATAAAATTAAAAAAATATGTTAATGAAAAAATTTGTGAATAAAAGATAAAAATAGAAAGGAGAGTATGATTTTATATCATACAAAATATAAATGCAAATCAAGTTATATAATACTTTAACACACAAAAAGGAAGAATTTGTTCCTATAAAAGAAAAGAGCGCAAGTATATATAGCTGTGGACCGACAGTTTACAGCTATGCTCATATAGGAAATTTTAGAACATATATTTTCATGGACAATTTAAGAAGAGTATTAAAATATAATGGTTATGAATTAAATCATGTTATGAATATAACAGATGTTGGACATTTAACATCAGATGCAGATACTGGTGAAGATAAAATGGAAAAGGCAGCAAGAAAAGAAGGAAAAGACCCTTATGAAATAGCAAAATTTTACACAAAAGCCTTTATGGAAGATATAGAAGCTTTAAATATTGATAAACCAGCAATAATAACAAAAGCAACTGACAACATTAAAGAAATGATTGAAATGGTACAAGAAATTATAGACAATGGATATGGATATGAAACAAGCAAAGGAATATATTTTGACATATCTAGATTAGATAAATATCCAATCTTATCAAACAATGATGTATCAGGAGAAGAACATGGTGCAAGAATAGAAGTAGACAAAGAAAAGAGAAATCCTTATGATTTTGCATTATGGATAAAAGCACCAGAAAATCATTTAATGAAATGGGATAG
>CANRLA010000025.1 GCA_947631315.1 uncultured Clostridia bacterium
ATTTTTATTAAGTTTCTACCTTAATAAAAATTAACATAAAGTTAAAAAGAAAGGACAAGTAAACAAATGAGAGAAAAAAGAAAAACGTTAGATGAAAAAGATAATAACTTAAAGTTTAAAAAGCTAAATAATAAGCAAAAAATACAAGAACTAGGAATCACATTGATAGCACTAGTTGTAACAATAATAATCCTATTAATTTTAGCAGGAGTAACACTAAATATAGCATTATCAGATGGAGGATTATTTAGTAAAACAAAGAAAGCAGCAGAAGATTATAAACAAGAGGAAAGTGAAGAAGAAGAATCAATAAGACAAATAACAACGCAGCTGTATAGTGAATATGTAGGAGCGAAGGTAACTGGTTATAGTCCAGCAGAAGGAACTGGAAGTTGTACTGTAGAAAAAGAAAAAACAGGACATGATACTAATCAAACATTTAACACAGAATCAATAAGTTGGAGAGTATGGGACTATGATGGAAGTACATTAAGGATAATAGGAGACCCAACGGAAAAGAAATTAACATTAAAAGGAGCAGCAGGATATAATAATGGAGTATGGGCAATAGATAATATATGTAAGACATTGTATTCAAATGAAGACAAAGGAGCAATAGCAACAAATTTAAAAAGAACAGATATACAAAGTGTAAGTACTTATGATTATACGCAATATAAGCATGAACCAAGTGATTGGCATGAAGTAACAGAAGATGGTACAGAAAATGTAATACATTTTGGAGAAACAAAAACATATAATGATAATCATCAATATCCAACTATGTGGGGGAAGAATGATAAGGACTGGACATACGAATATAGAAAAGGAGAAATGATAGGAAAAGACAAGGAATGTAAAAAATGGGAAATAATAGGAGATGGTAAACTTGACAATACAATGAATGAGGGAAATTCTGATACAGAGTTTAGACAATCATATTATGTACATGATTATAAAGAAAATGAATTTATAAATACCGCGTATTACGATTTAATCTTTAAAAAAACAGAGAGCGGTGATAGAGATTCCTTTTGGCTAGAGGGTCGTTATGCTTTCTTGCGCGACGATGGTTGCAATTTCGGTTTACAAGATTGTGGATTATCTGAGCGGAGTGTATGTTGTCGGAGGAGTAGGATTTGTGGACTCTAATAAGGAGGCACAAGTTGAAGGAGGGACACTATCGCTGCGACCTATAGTTTCGATTGATTTAAAGGTAAATGGATACACAATGACTTCAGAGGTTGATGAAGATGGAAAAATAACAATAAAACTAGAATAACTTTAGGTAAAAATTTTATAATTAATGAAAAAACTTAATAAAAATTAATATATTAAAATTATAGTATAACTACTAGGTAAAATCAAGATTATAAAAAATAAAAAAGAATTAAAAATTTGTTAAAAGCAAAAAGAATAAATCTTATAAAAAGCTTAATACAAGCTGATTACAAGGTTTATTCTTTTTTTATTAAGTTTTTTCCTTAATAAAAATTAACATAAAGTAAAGAGAAAGGACAAGTAAACAAATGAGAGAAAAAAGAAATACATTAGATAAAAAAGATGAGAAACTAAAGTTTAAAAAGATAGCCAAAAAACAAAAATTACAAGAACAAGGAATCACATTAATAGCACTAGTAGTAACGATAATAATCTTGTTAATTTTAACAGGAGTAACACTAAATATAGCATTATCAGATAATGGTTTATTTAATAAAACACAACTTGCAGTAAAAAAATATGATGTAGCAAGTGAACAAGAAGTTTTGCAGCAACAAGTGTTACTTTATATGCTTGATAAAAATACAACAAAAGTAGGAGAAGAATTATCAGATAGAAAATCTATAGCAGATAGTAATTGGAAAATAATACAAATGAATAATTCAAATCAAAATTATGGTACAAATTATAATTATATACCAAAGGGAACAGAAATCTCAGGATATGGAGAAACAAAATATAACTGGGTTATGAACTATAAAAATGGAGAAATAATTAATATTGAAGATTATACAAAATTAGATGGAAATATAGGAATATCAATAAAAGAAGATATGGCATTAAATATAAATCCACTAAATATAAGTAATGAAGATAATTGGGGAGACGGAGTTAAATTTATTGGTAATGATGATAAAGCTAGTGGTTTTGATGACAAAGAATTAAAATTAAAATTTGATGGAAAAGATGACTACTTAAGGTTGGATAATATTAAAATAGAAAAAAATAAAGGTTTTACCTTTGAGTTTTATGGGAAAGGCATAAAAGATAAAAATATATATATTGGGAAAACTAAATACAATGATGAAGACATTTCAATCAAGGAATTAACGAGTTTTAGAATTAACTTATACAATGAACAATGTGAATGTTGTTTTGGAGAAGGGGACTCAGGATCTGATTTAGCACCTGAAGCTGCTAAGTATTGGATTCATTTCGATGATAAAAAACTATGGGATCCAAATGAGGAGAGATATGTTAGCCTAACATGCGACTATGAAACTTGCAGTGTTTCATTTTATGTGAATCGGAAATTTAGTTGGCCAAACGACTTGCTCTGAAGAATATTTAAAGAGCTCTGATTTGTTTGATGAGGAGTCTCCGCTTACAGTTGGTATGATTGTTGGTGGAAGCGTGCCTGATGAACTCTTCTCGCCGTTTGATCTTTATGCGTGTAGATTATATACGAGAGCCTTAGATTCTAATGAAATTAAACAAAATTATGATGAAAGTGTTGGATTTAGAAGGAATATGTTAAAAAATATTGAATAGAAAATTCTATGTGATAATATCCAATAAAAAAATTTATATAATGAAATTTTGTTAAGGAAAAAACTTAATAAAAATTAACATATGTAAAATATAGCATAACGACAGACTTAAATCAATATTACAAAAATAAAAAAGATATAAAAAGTTTATAAAAAAGAAAATAAAAAATCTTATAAAAAAGCTTAGTACAGGCTGATTATAAGATTTATTATTTTTTTATTAAGTTTTTTCCTTAATAAAAATTAACATAAAGTAGAAAGAAAGGAAAAGTGCACAAATGAGAGAAAAAAGAAAAACATTAGATAAAAAAGAAGAAAAACTAAAGTTTAAAAAGATAGCTAAAAAACAAAAGTTGCAAGAACGAGGAATAACATTAATATCCTTAGTAGTAACAATAATAATATTGTTAATCTTGACAGGAGTAACACTAAATATAGCATTATCAGATAATGGATTATTTAACAAAACAAAGAAAGCAGCAGAAGATTATAAGCAAGCCCAAAGTGAAGAAGAAGAAGCAATAAGACAAATATCAACGCAACTGTATAGTGAATATGTAGGAGCAACAGTAGAAGGGTATGAGCCAGCAAGTGAAGCCAGTGAAGTTGTAATAAAAAAAGAAACATCAGGGCTAGATAGTAATAAAGATGATGATGGAAAAGACATTACAGGAGTAGCAAGTGATGGAAGTCAAACATTTAAAACAGAAGAAATGAGTTGGAGAGTATGGGACTATGATGGAAATACATTAAGGATAATAGGAGACCCAACGGCGGCAAAATTAACATTAAAAGGAGCAGCAGGATATAATAATGGAGTATGGGCAATAGATAATATATGTAGAACATTATATTCAAATGAAGCCAAAGGAGCGAAAGCAACAAGTTTAAAAAGAACAGATATACAAAAAGTAAGCACTTATGATTATACGAAATATAAGCACGACAAGAGTGGATATATAGAAGATACAACTAGTAGTGATGATAATGGAAATTTAATATATTTTGGAGAATCGAAGACGTATGAAGCTAGTAACCAGTATCCAGATATGTGGAACGACAATGATAAAGAATGGACATATGAATATAACAATAAAGAAAAAACAACAGAAGGAGGAGACAAGGAATGCAAAATATGGGAAGTAATTGGAACTGATAACGGTCAAATGAACGACACGATGAATCAAGGAAGCAATAGTACAACTTTTAAACAATCGTATTATTACCATAATTATAATCAAAGTGAATTTATAAATGATGCATATTACGATTTAATATTCAAAAAGAGCGATGAACAAGCTACACGAGGATACTGGCTCGCAGGCCGCTACGTTCATCTCCGTTGGAACCATAGTGATTTGGGCTTGCAAAATGCGGGGGTTGGTGATGATGGCTGTATTGTGGGCGGGGTCGGCCCGTGTATCTCTGATCGGGATTCAGTATTGCTTCGCGTTTGCGCTTCGCCCCATAGTAACAATCAATCTAAAGAACGGTGGATATAAGATGACTTCAGAAATTAATGAAGATGGAAATATGACAATAAAACTAGAATAAGGGAAAAAAATAATTTTATAATTAATGAAAAAACTTAATAAAAATTGCTATATTGAAAATATAGCATAATGACGGTAATAAATCAAGATTATAAAAATTAAAAATAAGAGACAAAACAATAAAAAATGAAAAGAATAAATCTTATAAAAAGCTTAATATAAGCTGATTAGGAGACTTATTCTTTTTTTATTAAGTTTTTTCCTTAATAAAAATTAACATAAAAATGAAAGAAGGGAAAATTTACGAATGAGAGAAAAAAGAAAAACATTAGATAAAAAGAGTAATAATTTAAATCTTAAAAAGATAGCTAAGAAACAAAGATTACAAGAAAGAGGAATAACATTAATAGCGTTAGTAGTAACAATAATAATCTTATTAATTTTGTCAGGAGTAACACTAAATATAGCATTATCAGATGGTGGATTATTTAGTAAAACAAAGAAAGCAGCAGAAGATTATAAAGAAGCACAAAGTGACGAAGAAGATGCAATAAGGCAAATATCAACACAATTATATAGTGAATATGTAGGAGCAACAGTTGAAGGATATAGTCCAGCAGATAATAAAAGTGGAGTTAAAATAGAGAAAACAACATCAGGGCTGGATAGTAATAAAGATAGCGAAGGAAAAGAAATCACAGGAGTAGCAGACGATGGAAGTCAAACATTTGAAGCAGAAGAAATGAGTTGGAGAGTATGGGACTTTGATGGAAGTATATTAAGAATAATAGGAGACCAAACAACAGCAAAATTAAAATTAAAAGGAGCAGCAGGATACAATAATGGAGTATGGGCGATAGATAATATATGTAGAACATTATATTCAAATGAGGCGAAGGGAGCAAAAGCGACAAATTTAAAAAGAACAGATATACAAAAAGTAAGTACTTATGATTATACGCAATATAAACATGAACCAATTGATTGGCATGATGTAACAGAAGGTGGTACAGAAAATGTAATACATTTTGGAGAAACGAAAACATATGATGATAACTATCAATATCCAGCTATGTGGAATGAGAATGATAGAGAGTGGACATATGAATATGATAAAGGAAAAAAGACAGCAAATGGGGGAGACAAAGAATGTAAAAAATGGGAAATAATAGGAGATGGTAAACTTGACAATACAATGAATGAGGGAAATTCTGATACAGAGTTTAGACAATCATATTATGCACATGATTATAAAGAAAATGATTTTATAAATAGAGAATATTATGATTTAATCTTTAAAAATACAAATGGAGATAATATAGATTTGTACTGGCTCGAAGGTCGATATGCTTTTTTGAGGGAAAATAGTTGCAATTTCGGTATGCAGGTTGTGGAAATCACGAGAGGCTTAAAGGTTGTAGGAGGAGCAGGGATGATAGACTCCGACAATGAAAAAATTGGATCTAGTACGCTATCGCTTCGACCTATAGTTTCGATTGATTTAGAGTCAAATGGATACACAATGACTTCGGAAATAGGTGAAGATGGAAAGATGAAGATTATCTTGAATTAAATAAAAATTTATACAGTACTTAAAAAATAAGTACTGTATTTTTAAAGTTGTTCTTTAATTGAATTTTAAATCAAATGAGCCTATTCTAATACTCATTGCTCGAGTCTTGGTATTCTGCACTTCCACCAATAAAAATCTTTTTTAATGAATTTAATATAAGAGATAATTTTGATTTTTTAACAACAACAGGCATATTCCTATGTTCAATAATATCTTCATATTTTTTATCAATTTTTATCATTATATTAATATAATAGTCATTGAAAAATGTATAGTTATCAGCTTTTCCTATTAAATTACTATAGCTATATAAAGTTTTTCTAAATTCATATATTTCATTAGCCGTACTAATTTCATTTGCTCTTGCATCAAAATAAGAAGTTAAGATTAAGTTTTGAGTATCTAAGAAAGTCTTTTTTATTTGATTTTTATATTTATTTATAGTATCTGTTGTATTTTTAAATTTTAAATAAGACATATCTTTTGTTTGAATTTTATTATTTAAATTTATTATTTTTTCTTCAATGTAAAGTAATTTATCAAAATTTTGTTGTATCTTGAAAGCATTTTTTTCTCCGAATAAAAATTTAAATTTATCAAAAAAAGCATTATCTGAAAAAAATGTACTTTCAAATAGTGTAGAGAATCCTGTTAAATAACCAATCTGCTTAATTAAGTTACATAGAAGTGGGTAATAAGAAGGACTATTTGTAGGAAATGTTATCCCATAATATGTTACTGTATCTAATTTTTCACCAATAGCAAAAGATGACATAAGCTGAACAGAAGCTTCATTCAATGCTAAACCATAAGATTTTACTCTTAAATAAGAGCATAAACCTAATTTATGTAGTATTCCATTAGAATCTTTTACTTCCTGAAAATGATGAACAATCTCATGAAAAGAAAGCTTTTTAATTTCATCAAAGCTAAGTCCTTTTCTAAAATATAAATTTTCATTTCTATAAAAGTAACACGCATCAGACATACCCAAAGGCATATCGGCTATATACATATTCATCCTAGAAATGCGTGTAAACATATCATTATAATCTAAATTAAAATCAGGAAATTTAGAGCAAAGCAAATGAGACACATAAGTTGCAATCTCGTTTATATTAATAGTATTTATTGGACATATAACTTTAATGCCACTTTTCTCTAGCTCTTGTTCAGCTGAAATCATTCAAATTCTCCTTTGTAAAAATAATCACATATATTATACACTATAAATTGATAATTAATATAACAGTAATATTAAAAAAATGTAACATTATAGTAATAATATTTCACCAAAATGTATGGATTTTTATATTATTATGTTGTATAATATAGTCATTAAATCTTACGGAAATAATAGAATACAAAAAATGCTATAATAGTTTGAAAAAATTTAACTATATAATTTTAGTGCAAAACAAGAAAGGAATGAATTGTATGTATAATTTTAAAGAAGTGGAAAAAAAGTGGCAAGATAAATGGGATAAGGAAGGTACGTTTAATGCTAAAGATGATTACAATATGCCTAAATGGTTTGGACTTATAGAATTTCCATATCCTTCAGGACAAGGACTTCATGTTGGTCATCCAAGAAGTTACACAGCTTTAGATATAGTTGCAAGAAAAAGAAGAATGCAAGGGTATAATGTTTTATATCCTATTGGATTTGATGCTTTTGGACTTCCAGCAGAAAATTATGCAATAAAAAATCATATACATCCCAAAATAACAACAGAGCAAAATATTGCTCATTTTAAGGAACAATTAAAATCAATTGGATTTTCATTTGATTGGTCAAGAGAGATTAATACAACAGATCCAAATTATTACAAATGGACTCAATGGATATTTATACAATTATTCAAAAAAGGATTAGCTTATAAAGCAACAATGCCAATTAATTTTTGTACAGGTTGTAAGGTGGGGCTAGCTAACGAAGAAGTTGTAAATGGTGTTTGTGAAAGATGTGGAAGTCCTGTTGTTCAAAAAGAAAAATCAGAATGGATGCTTAAAATTACAGAATATGCTCAAAGATTAATAGATGACTTAGATGATGTAGATTTCCTAGATAAAATAAAAGCTCAACAAAAAAATTGGATAGGAAGAAGTGAAGGAGCAGAAATAAATTTTAAAATTAAAGATACAGATGATGCTTTATTAGTTTATACAACAAGACCTGATACAATTTTTGGAGCAACTTATATGGTAATTTCACCTGAGCATAAATTTATAGAAAAACATAAAGACATGATAGAAAACCTTGATGAAGTAAAAGAATATCAAGAAAAAGCAGCTATGAAATCTGAATTTGAAAGATCAGAACTTAATAAAGAAAAAACAGGTGTTGAACTTAAAGGAATAAAAGCTATTAATCCTTTAACAAATGAGGAAATTCCAATTTGGATTTCTGATTATGTATTAATTACTTATGGAACTGGTGCTATTATGGCAGTTCCAGCACATGACCAAAGAGACTATGAGTTTGCTAAAAAATTTAATTTACCAATTAAGCAAGTTATAAAAGACAAAGAAAGAGATTTAAAAGAATTAACAGAAGCATATACAGATATTGAAAATGGTATAGCAATAAATTCAGGATTCTTAGACGGATTAGGTTCTAAAGATGCAATAGATAAAGCTATTGATTATATTGAAGAAAATAAAATTGGAACAAGAAAGGTAAATTATAAACTTCGTGACTGGGTATTTTCTCGTCAAAGATACTGGGGAGAGCCAATACCAATGGTATATTGTGAAGATTGTGGTTGGGTTCCAATTCCAGAAGAAGAACTTCCTCTTAAATTACCTGAAGTTAAAGATTACGAACCAGGAGAAAATGGAGAATCACCATTATCAAAACAAACAGAATGGATTAAAACAAAATGTCCACATTGCGGAAAAGAGGCTAGACGTGAAACAGATACAATGCCACAATGGGCAGGTTCATCTTGGTATTATTTAAGATACATGGATCCACACAATGATAAAGCTTTAGCATCCAAAGAAGCTTTAGAATACTGGTCTCCAATAGACTGGTATAATGGTGGAATGGAACATACAACTCTTCACCTATTATACTCAAGATTTTGGCACAAATTTTTGTATGATTTAGGAATAGTTCCAACAAAAGAGCCATATCAAAAGCGTACATCACATGGAATGATACTTGGTGAAAATGGAGAGAAGATGTCTAAATCAAAAGGAAATGTTATAAATCCTGATGATATAGTGGACGAGTTTGGTGCAGATGCCTTTAGAGTATATGAAATGTTTATGGGACCATTTGATCAAACTGCACCATGGTCAATGGAAAGTATAAGAGGATGTAGCAAATTCTTAGATAGAGTATGGAATCTACAAGATATACTAGTAGATGGAAATGAATATTCTAAGGAATTTGAAGTAATGATGCACAAAGCAATTAAAAAAGTAACAAAAGACATAGAGGAAATGAAATTTAATACTTGTGTATCAACATTTATGACAATGGTAAATGAATTTAGTAAAGCTAAAAAGATTAATAAAAAAGAATACGAAACATTTTTACAATTATTAAATCCATTTGCACCACATATGACAGAAGAAATATGGGAAAAATTAGGTCATAAAGAGCAATTAGCATATACTCCTTGGCCAAAATATGATGAAGAAAAAACAGTTGATGAAATGATTGACCTTCCAATTCAAGTAAATGGAAAATTGAGAGCTAATATTAATATTAAAAAAGATGAAGAACAAGATATAATAAAAGAACAAGTACACAATGAAGAAAAAATAAAAGCTTATATTAGTGGAAAAGAGATAGTTAAAGAAATCTATGTTCCAAATAAAATTTATAATATTGTAATTAAATAAGGCAAAAATAAAAGTAAAAGTGAAAACTAAAGATAAAATTGAGGAGAAAAAATATAAATAAAAACAACCTAGATGCACAAAAAAGGAGAAATATAAAATGTGGAAACCAAAATTTATCAGTAATGATAAAGAAGCGAAACCAAAAGACAAGACTGCAAAAGAAAGTAATGCAAAAGCAAAGGAAAAAGACAAAAAAGCAAAAGAAAAAAAAGAGCTAGATTTAAAAGATAACAAAAATTTGAAGATTGCATTTAATATTATAGCAATATTTTGCATAACAATATTTTGTATATCTATAGTCCCAAAAAGTTTTCAAAATGATACATTTTATACAATAAAAACAGGACAATTAATTAGAGAAAATGGTATAGATTACAAAGACCATTTTTCTTGGCATGAAAATCTTCCATATATGTATCCTCACTGGATTTATGATGTAATAATATCTTTAATATTTGATTATGCAGGGGGATATACAGGACTATATATTTCAACAATAATTTTAAGCATTTTGTTAGGCGTGTTGTTATATTTTACAAATAAAAAAATATCGAAAAATAGTGTTATTTCACTTTTTCTGTCAATAGGGCAAATGTATATGATGAAAGAATATATTGCAGCAAGAGCACAACTTGTAACATTTATATTATTTGTAGCAACAATTTTATTAATAGTAAAGTTTTTGGAAAAACCGAAATGGTGGAATACGGCATTACTGATTATCATACCAATAATAATTGCAAATATACATTCTGCAGTATTTCCATTTTACTTTATACTGTACCTACCATTCTTAGCAGAATATGCTATAGCAGCAATTTTAGATATGCATATTCCACATAAAGTTTACCAAATGTGGATAAAACAAAAAATAAAATTTGTAAATAATAGATTAAAAAAAGCCAAAAAAGATAAAGTTGAAAAATATCAAGCAACTTTAGTAAAACTTAATAAAATATTAGAAAAATCTAATGAAATATTTGAAACAGATTTAATAAAACAAAATGATAGAAGAAAAAAGCCATATAAAATTGTTATTGAAAAAAATCAAAATGTTCTAAAACTATTTGTAATAATGATAATTTGCTTATTTACAGGACTTTTAACTCCTATCAAAGATATGCCATATATGTACACATTCAAAATAATGCAAGGAAATACAACAAATAGTGTAAGTGAACATTTACCACTAACGTTAATTGAAAATATACCAATATTAATATCACTTGCTATAACAATTGCTTTAGCAATATTTACAAAAGTTAAGTTAAGATTAAGGGATATTTTCTTCTTAGGAGGACTTACATTGCTTGCTCTAAAAACTAGAAGACAAGTATCAATGCTTATATTGTTTGGGGGAATGGTTCTATGTTCAATGTTATCAAACTTAGTAGATATGTATGATAAAAAGGGAACAGAAGAATTTATGAAATATATGACAACCATAGTTGGCGAGATTTTAACAATATTGCTAGTATTTGTTATAAGTTATAGCATATATAAACCTATATCAAATAATAATTATATAAATTCAAGCTCTTATCCAGTTGAAGCTGTAAAATGGATTAAGGAAAATCTAGATTATAAAAATATAAAATTATACAACGATTATAATTATGGAAGCTATTTACTATTAAATGATATACCAGTATTTATAGATTCAAGATGTGATTTATATACTCCTGAATTTAACGGAACTTATAATAAAGAAGAAAAGAAATATGAAGGAAAAGACATATTTTCTGATTATATAAGTATATCTAGTATAAGTACATGGTATGATACAAAATTTGAAGAATATGGAATACAATATGTAATGTGCAAAGCAAATTCAAAATTAAAAATGCTTATTTCTAAAGACTCAAAATACGAACAAAAATATAGTGATTCGAATTTTATAATATATGAGAGAAATTTGGAACAAGAAAAATAATTTAATATAATTTATGGAAAAATAAATGGAAGAAAAGATTATCAAAGTAGAATTAAATAGTAATGAAAACCAAAGGCTTGATACTTATGTAGCAAGCCTTGGTATAGCATTATCAAGAAGTATAGTTCAAAAGCTAATAAAAGATGGTAAAATTACTGTAAATGGACAGATTCAAAAAGAGTCTTATAAAGTAAAAGAAAATGATGAAATAAAAATTATAGTAGAAAAGCCAAAAGAAACTAATATAAAAGCAGAAGAAATACCACTTGATATTGTTTATGAAGACGATTATATAGTAGTTGTAAATAAGCAAAAGGGAATGGTAGTACACCCGGGAAACGGAAATCCAAATGGAACATTAGTAAATGCTATATTAAATCATTGCAAAGGAAAATTATCAGGAATAGGTGGAGAAATTAGACCTGGAATTGTACATAGAATTGATAAAGATACATCGGGACTAATAATAGTTGCTAAATGCGACGAAGCACATATAAAATTATCAAATCAAATAAAAAATCATGAAATAACTAAAATATATACTGCACTTGTAAGAGGAAATTTAATTGAAGATAATGCTACAATTGATATGCCAATTGGAAGAAGTAAAACAGATAGAAAAAAGATGGAAGTAAGAAAAGATGGAAAAAATGCTATAACACATATAAGCGTAATTAAAAGGTATGGAAAATATACACTTTTAAAAGTAAAAATAGATACAGGAAGAACACATCAAATAAGAGTTCATCTTGCACAAATAGGATATCCAATAGTTGGAGATGAAGTATATTCAAATGGAAAAAATGAATTTAATGTTACTGGTCAAATGCTTCATAGCACAGTTTTAGAATTTGTGCACCCAATTACAAATAAAAAAATGCATCTTGAAGCAGAGTTACCAAAATATTTTTCAGATATATTAAAGGAACTAGAAAAAACGGAGGTTATCTAATTGGAAAATGAAAAAATTAGACTACAAAAATATATAGCAAGTTCAGGAGTAGCATCAAGAAGAAAAGCAGAAGAACTAATTATACAAGGCAAAATAAAAGTAAATGGAAAAATAGTAACAGAACTTGGAACTAAAGTAGATTCAAAAAAGGATAAAGTCGAATTTAATGGAAAAATCCTAAAAGCTGAAGATAAAAAAGTATATATATTATTGAATAAACCCATTGGATATGTTACAACTGTAAAAGATCAATTTCAAAGAGATACAGTAATGGATTTACTAAAAGGAGTAGAGGAAAAAGTAGTGCCAGCAGGAAGGCTTGATATGTATACATCAGGAGCTTTAATACTTTCAAATGATGGAGATTTTATAAACAAAATAACTCATCCAAAAAATGAAATAGAAAAAACTTATAATGTTACTTTAGCAGGAAAAATAACAAAAGAAGATGTACAAAAGTTGCAAGAGGGTGTAGAGATTAACTTGGGGGATAACTTTTTAAAATCTACTAATAATAAAAATTCAACAGAAAGAGATGAAATTAAAAGTTATAAAAAATCAGCAGATACAGATAAAACAGAAGTCAAATATGTAACAAAACCGGCAAAAGTTAAAATATTAAAAATTGATGAAGAAAAAAATTTATCAAGAATTCAAATCACTATACATGAGGGCAAAAATAGAGAAGTAAGAAAAATGTGCGAAGCATTAGGAAAAAAAGTCCTAGCTTTGCATAGAGCAAAAATAGGTAGCATAGATGTAAAAGATTTAAAATTAGGTAAATGGAGATATCTAACAAAACAAGAAATAAACAAACTAATTAATTAATGAATTGAAAAATAAATAAAAATATACCTTAAATTAGAAAAAATTGAACAAAAAAATATAACAAAGAAAATATAAACAAATGAAATATAAAAAAGTCAATATAAACAAATAATATTTAAACAAAGGAAAAATAATATGATATACCAAAGATTTATTCCAGAAGGTTGGAACAAAAATGTTAATCAATATTCTATTCAAGATTTAAAAGGTGCATTAGATAAAAATACAATTTTACAAGGAAAAATAGAAAGAATTGATGAAAAATATAATGCCTACTTAGATTTAGGAGATAATATTAAAGGAATAATACCGAACAAAGAGCTTGGAAATATTATACAAAGTAATCCTTATGTACAATTTAAAGTAAGTAATATAATTGATAATACTTGCTATTTGTCAAGAAAGGCAGTTAAAGATGAAAGCTTAAATTGGGCTCTAAATGATTTATCAAAAGGAGATATTGTAGATGGTATTGTTAGGACTATTAAACCATATGGAGCATTTGTAGAAATAGGTGGAGGTACATCAGGACTTTTATACATTAATGATATATCTGTTGCAAGAATGAAAACTCCTGAAGAAAAGATAAAAGTAGGACAAAGAATAAAAGTAAAAATAAAAGAGATAGATAAAGAAAATAAGAAATTTTATTTATCATATAAGGATATGCTCGGAACGTGGGACGAGAATGTAAAAGACTTAAAAGAAGGAAGCATAATAAAAGGTATTGCAAAAGAAACTACGAAAAATAGGGATGGAATATTTATTGAATTAAAACCTAATTTAGTGGGAATGTGTGAATATAGAAATAATCTAAAATATGGGCAAGAGGTACAAGTAAAGATAAAGAAAATAATACCTGAAAAGAAAAAAATAAAATTAACTATTGTATCATGTTAACATAAGTGATATAATAAAAAAAGTGTAATAGCTTTTTTAAATTAATTTATTTATAAATTTAATGTAAAGCTAATTATTCTATAAAATAATTTTTGTAGGAGG
Organism: uncultured Clostridia bacterium; assembly: GCA_947631315.1. Lineage (GTDB taxonomy): Bacteria > Bacillota > Clostridia > TANB77 > CAG-508 > CAG-793. Next base: position 14,408 of record CANRLA010000025.1, read on the forward strand.
ATAAAATGGTACAAGATAATGAAATTAAAACAACAGTCTCACCTTTTAGAATGAGAGAGGGAGAAATCAAAGTATTTGATGGAAAAGACGGATATGTGTCTATGAATCAAATATTACAAAAGATAAATTTAGGACATATAGGTGATATTCACTTTAAAATTCTAGATTTAATTAATAAATTTGAATTTTTAACATCAAGACAAATGTTTCAACTACTTGAATTTCAAAAAGCTGATATTAAAAATCAAGATAAGTTGAATAATAAACTAGATCAATTAATTAGGAGCAAGATACTTACAAGGTACTATTTTACATCACCGGAAGGAAGCGGTATATATAGAGTATATTGTATGGAAAAAATGGGAAAATACTTACTTACATCAAGAGAAGAAGAATGTAAATGGCAACCAAGTGACAATGCAAAACCAGTAGAAATGATTAAGAAAAAGCTTGCTGGTAATCAATTAGTAATTGCATATATGAGAAAAGTAAAAGCATTTTCAGACTTTAAATTAAAGCCACAAATTTTAGCGAAAACTTTAAACAAACAATTCAAACCAATAGCTAGCATTGATTTAGCATTTAATGAAAGAAAAGTAAGTTTTGTATTTGAAGTAGTGAGAAGAAATGAAGATTGGGAGAAAAAACTAATCGAAAGAATGAACTTATGGAAAGATTTTTATAGTAACTTTGTTCCAGGAGATTCAGGATTTTCTTCAATGCCAGGCTTGATATTTATTTGTGAAGACGATAGACATATGGCGGAAACATTTAAAGTATTAGTTACCAACAATATAAATATTCCAAAAATAACATTCTATTATACAACAGACTTAAATCAAAATAATGATTCATTGAGTAAAAGTTTATATGACTTTGTAGAAGAAAATGGCAAGTACAAAATAAGAAATGTTGAGGCAAAAATTTTATTATAATATTTAAGGTAAAACCTTAATAAAAATTAAGTATATTAAAAATATAGCATAAATGCGGTATAAAATCAAGATAATAAAAATTAGAAATAAGTAATTAATTATAAAGAAATAAAATAATAAATCTTATAAAAAGCATAATATAAGCTAATTATAAGATTTTTTATTTTTTTATTAAGGTTTTACCTTAATAAAAATTAACATAAAATAAAAAGAGAGGAAATTGTACAAATGATAGGTAAAAGAAAAACATTAGATGAAAAAAGTGAAAAATTAAGATTTAAAAAGTTAGCTAAAAAACAAAAATTGCAAGAGCAAGGAATCACATTAATAGCACTTGTAGTAACAATTATAATCTTGCTAATCCTAGCAGGAGTAACATTAAATATAGCCTTATCAGACAATGGATTATTTAGTAAAACAAAGAAAGCAACAGAAGATTATAAAGAAGCACAAGAAGATGAAAAAGAAAAAATAGAAAATATATCAGAGTATTTAAATGCAATACCTATATATGATTCGAACCAATTATTAATGGCAGGTTCAGGACAGGAAGTAACAATAAATGGAGAGAACTATATTTTTAATGGAGAAAGAGCATATATGCTACAAAATGATATAGAATGTACAAGTAGTTATGATGAAATTGCGAAAAAAGTAGAAAATGGAGATATAAAAATATTAGGAAATGGACATAAAATAACTGTAGTAATGGATGGAAAAACAAAATATTACACAGAAAACAGTAAATTTTATATTGCAACAAATAAACAAGGATATGTATTAAAAGGATTAGAAGCATATTATGATGGAATTGAAAATACAAAAAGTGGCCATGATACAAATTCTAATGTATGGGAAGATTTGAGTGGGAATAGCGTTGATGGAGCAATGAAAGGATTTGACGTTTCGAATTGTTGGACAAATGATGGTTTAATATTTGATGGAGTAGATGATTACGTTGGACCAATAGATATCGAATACAAAGATATTGGTGTAGAAGCTGTTATTTGTAAGGATTCCGGAGGTGATTTTAACGAGAAGATATTTAGCACATGTGACGGATGGGGATTTGATTTATTTGTTGGTGACAATAGGTTGGCTTATTTTGAGTGGTGTCCCCAAAGAGATGTATATGAAATGATAAATGTAGATTTTGAGACTGCAGGGATTAAAGATGTGTTCTCGACGAATATTTCTATTTCTGGAATGATGAAGATGAATGATTCTGTAAAACTTAGAGTAAATGATACCTTTGAAACTGGCGAGTGTACAGAAATTGAATGGGGATGGAATGGAATGAAAGGAATGATTGGAAAACACTATGGTGAAGGAGAACAGTATATGACAGCGCGATTTAAAGGAGAAATAAAATGCCTAAGATTATATAGTGAAGTCTTATCTGAGACAGAAATGCTTGTTAATTATAAGGCAGACAAAATAAGATTTGGTGATAAATAAAAAATTTGAAGTCAATACATTAAATTAATTTACAAAACATTTTGCATAAGTTGAAAATCAGTTTTGTGAAAAGATAAAGAAGATGAAAAAGTTATTAAATTAAAAAGTAAAAATTCTAAACATAGGAGAGTATAGGATTCTTTGTGTAAACTTTAAACTTCTTATGATATTAAACATAAATTTGAAATATTTATTTATGTTT
>CANRLA010000026.1 GCA_947631315.1 uncultured Clostridia bacterium
TTCATTTGTGATTTTATCCTTTCTCTTGTTTTTATGTTAATTTTTATTAAGGAAAAAACTTAATAAAAAAAGAATAAATCTTGTAATTAGCCTACATTAAGCTTTTTATAAGATTTATTCTTTTTATTTTTTATCATTTTCTATATAGCTTTATTTTTTATAATCTTGATTTAATCCCATCATTATGCTATATTTTTAATAATTAAATTTTTATTAAGTTTTTTCATTAATTATAATTTCATTTTTTTATTATTTCTCAACATTAATTAATATTACTGTATATAAGCTAGTCAGCCGTCTCCAACATAATCATCATTTTTCCATCTTTATCAACCTCTGAAGTCATTTTGAATCCTCTGCTTCTTAGATTGATGGAAACTATGGGGCAAAGCGCAATCGTGCGACTATTTGGAGAACCGGTCAGAGTAACACAAGTCGTACCCGCCCACACGGCAATCGGTACTATCAGCGTTCACACACTGCAAACCAAAACCACATCTATTCTCATAGTGATGGACATAGCGTCCTGTGAGCCAGTACGCTCCAGTCCTATTGTCATCAGCTTTCTTGAATATTAAATCGTAATATGCATCATTTATAAATTCGCTTTCTTTATAATTATGATAATAATATGATTGTTTGAATGTAGTTTGTTCACTTCCTTGATGCATTGTTTCTTCTATTAGACCATCTTTTGTACCTATTTCTTCCCATTTTTTACATTCCTTGTCTTCTCCTAAACCTAACTTTTTTCCTTTGTCATATCCATATGTCCATTCTTTATCATTTTTATCCCACATAGCTGGATATTGGTTAGAACTACTATAGTTCTTTGATTCTCCAAAGTATATTAAATTTTCGTTATCACTACTAGCCGTGACTTCTTTCCAAACATCATCGCCACTTTCTTTATGTTTATACTTCGTATAGTCATAAGTACTTACTCTTTGTATATCTGTTCTTTTTAAACTTGTTGCTTTTGCTCCTTTGGCTTCATTTGAATATAATGTTTTACATATATTATCTATTACCCATACTCCATTATTATATCCTGCTGCTCCTTTTAATGTTAATGTTGCTTCCGTTGGGTCTCCTATTATTCTTAATGTATTTCCATCAAAGTCCCATACTCTCCAACTTATTTCTTCTGCTTTAAATGTTTGACTTCCATCTTCTGCTACTCCTGTAATGTCTTTTCCATTATCATCTTTATTACTATCTAGCCCTGATGTTTTTCCTTCTATTTTAACTCCACTTTCTGTACTTGCTGACTCATATCCTTCTACTGTTGCTCCTACATACTCACTATACAGTTGCGTTGATATTTGTCTTATTGATTCTTCTTCTTCACTTTGTACTTCTTTATAATCTTCTGTTGCTTTCTTTGTTTTACTAAATAATCCATTATCTGATAATGCTATATTTAGTGTTACTCCTGCTAAGATTAACAAGATTATTATTGTTACTACTAGCGCTATTAATGTGATTCCTTGCTCTTGTAATTTTTGTTTTTTAGTTATCTTTTCAAACTTTAAATCTTTAAAATTTTTATCTAACGTTTTTCTTTTTTCTCTCATTTGTACATTTTTCCTCGCTTTCTTTTTATGTTAATTTTTATTAAGTTAAAAACTTAATAAAAAAATAAAAAATCTTATAATTGGCTTTTTATATGCCTTTTATAAGATTTCTTTATTTTATATTTTTTAAATTATTAATACTTTTTTATTTCCTATAATCTTGATTTAGTCCCACCATTATGCTATATTTTTTGTAATATAATTTTTATTAAGTTTTTAAATTAATTATAATTTTATTTTTTTATTATTTCTTATCATTAATTAATATTACTGTATATAAGCTAGTCGGCTGTCTTCAACGTAATCTTCATTTTCCCATCTTCATCAATCCCTGAAGTCATCTCGTACCCACCGCTTCCCAAATCGATAGAAACTATAGGTCGAAGCGCTTTTCCATGGCATCTTTTATCACCTTTCGAGTTACCTAAGCTGCGCCCGCTTACATTGCTGATTTCAGTACCAGCGCTCACATACTGTAACCCGAAATCACAATAGTTCTCATAGAGAAGGCCATATCGACCTGCGAGCCAGTACTCTCCCGTTCTTTCGCCATTAGCTTTCTTGAATATTAAAACGTAATATGCGTCATTTATAAATTCGTTTTCATTATAATTATGGTAATAATACGATTGTTTAAAAGTTGTACTATTGCTTCCTTGATTCATCGTGTCGTTCATTTGACCGTTATCAGTTCCAATTACTTCCCATATTTTGCATTCCTTGTCTCCTCCTTCTGTTGTTTTTTCTTTATTGTTATATTCATATGTCCATTCTTTATCATTGTCGTTCCACATATCGGGATACTGGTTACTAGCTTCATACGTCTTCGATTCTCCAAAATATATTAAATTTCCATTATCATCACTACTAGTCATATCTTCTTTATAATCACTCTTGTCGTGCTTATATTTCGTATAATCATAAGTGCTTACTTTTTGTATATCTGTTCTTTTTAAATTTGTCGCTTTTGCTCCTTTGGCTTCATTTGAATATAATGTTCTACATATATTATCCATTGCCCATACTCCATTATTATATCCCGCTGCTCCTTTTAATGCTAATGTTGCTTCCGTTGGGTCTCCTATTATCCTTAATGTATTTCCATCATAGTCCCATACTCTCCAGTTCATTTCATCATCTTCTGTAAATGTTTGACTAAAATCTTTTGCTACTCCTTCTAGTTTATTTTCATAGCTATCTGTCTCACTATCTACCCCTGATGTTGTTTTTTCTATTTTGACTGTATTGTTTTTTGGACTATAACCTGTTACCTTTGCTCCTACATATTCACTATATAGTTGCGTTGATATTTGTCTTATTGATTCTTCTTCCTCACTTTGTGCTTCTTTATAATCTTCTGTTGCTTTCTTTGTTTTACTAAATAACCCATTATCTGATAATGCTATATTTAGCGTTACTCCGGCTAAAATTAATAAAATTATTATGGTTACTACTAAGGCTATTAATGTGATTCCTTGCTCTTGTAATTTTTGTTTTCTAGTTATCTTTTCAAACTTTAAATCTTTAAAATTTTTATCTAACGTTTTTCTTTTTTCTCTCATTTGTACATTTTTCCTTGCTTTCTTTTTATGTTAATTTTTATTAAGGAAAAAACTTAATAAAAAAGCAAAAAATCTTATAATTGGCTTTTTATATGCCTTTTATAAGATTTCTTTATTTTATCTTTTGCACATTTTCATTTCTTTTTTATTTTCTATAATCTTGATTTAGTCCCACCATTATGCTATATTTTTAATAATTAAATTTTTATTAAGTTTTTTCATTAATTATAATTTCATTTTTTATTATTTCTTTTCTTCTTTGTTTATATTTCAGTATAAAGATGGATTTACAGATTTATTTTTATTAATTCTATACTTCTATTAATTCATATTCTTTAGTTCCAAAACCTAGCTCTGCTGCAGCGTCTATTGTATGAGTGCCGTGTCTTGAGTTTATTCTTTCTAGTAAATGGTCTCTTCCAGGGTCGTTTGAATTTTTAACTAAATCGATACAAGCCATATCTAATGCTATTGGGTCTAATGATGATAATATTCCTATATCTTTCATACATGGATCTTCTGCTTTTGCGCAACAATCACAGTCAACTGACATATTACACATAATATTTATAAATGCCATATTTCCTTTAAAGAATTCTACTACTGATTTTGCAGCATCTGCCATTGACTCTAAAAATTTATCTTGTTCAGGCGTATTGCCCCATAATTTATTTTGGTCAGTTACTTTTCCTGCTGTGTGAATATATGTTTTTCCTGCTGAAGAGCTACAGCCTATTGATAATTGCTTTAGTGCTCCTCCATATCCTCCCATTGGGTGTCCTTTAAAATGTGATAAAACAAGCATTGAATCATAATTTGCCATATTCTTTCCAACAAAATTTTGTTTTATAACTTTTCCATCAGGAATATCAAGTACTAAATCAGGACCTTCTTCGTCCATTAAGTCTACATTAAAATATTTGTTCCAACCGTGTCTTTCTAATAACTTTTTATGTTTATCAGAATAATTTCTCTCACCTTCGTATGCAGTGTTACATTCCACAATTGTACCATTGACATATTCAACCATTGGTTTTAAAAATTCGGGTCTTAAATAATTTTGATTTCCTTCTTCTCCTGAGTGAACTTTAACAGCAACTTTTCCTGTTAAACTTTTATTAAGGACTTTATACATATTAACTACACTTTCGGGTGTAAGTATTTTGGTAAAATAAACTTTTGATTTTTCCATTTTCGCCTCCATAACTTTTTAATTACTGTACCACATTTTATTTTAATTATCAATTATTTTAATTTTTTATTTTACTTTCTTTTGTTTTTATCATTATAGATTAGTTGTACTGTATTGTACATTTCTATGGAAGATCTCGCGTTTTCTATGCTGTTAATATCGTCAATTAATTCTAAAATATCTTTCTCATGTTCTCTCCCTGCTATTTCTACAATCATATTGATTTTTTCTTCTTTTTGTTTACTAAATTTTTTGAATTCATTAGTTTTGCTAGCCTTTAGTGCACCTTCCGTCATCCAATATTCAATATATTCTTCTTCAGTTTGAGGATTTTTCATTTCTTTACAGACCATATAAAAATCTCCCTTCTTTTACCAATTTATTAACGACATTATATAATTATTGCCAAATACAGTCAATATCTTTTTGCATTATTTTTCTAAAATATTACATTTTTTATAAAATCTTGCTATTTTACTTTCCATTATATATAATACCTTATATTATGATTACCATATATAAATGGAAGGATGTTAAAAATGAAAGAACTTTTACCTTTAACAGAACAGCAAAAAAATATTTGGAATACAGAGATGTTTTATTCTAATACTGGAATTAACAATGTTGGTGGATATCTTTGTATTGAACAAAAAGTTGATTTTAAATTGTTTCAAAAATCTATAAATTTATATATAAAACATACGGATAGTTGCAGATTTCACTTTATTTCTAAAGATTCTCAAACATTTCAATATATATCTGATTTTTCTGAATTTGATATTGAAGTCATAGATGTTAAAAATATAAATGAAGCCGAAAAATTAGCAGTAAATACATTAAATGAACCTTTTGATGTTTATGATAATAATTTATTTAAGTTTAAGCTTTTCAAACTTCCTAGTGGAAAAGGAGGTTTTGTTGTAGCTTTTCATCACTTAATAAGTGATGCGTGGACAATAGGGCTTTTTCTTACTAGAGTAATGGATATTTATTCTTCTTTATTAAAAGATTCTAATTATGAGGAAGTAGAAGATTTTCCAAAATATTCTGAATATGTTCTTGAATCTTCAAAATATGCAGATTCTAAGAAGTTTAATAAGGATAAAGAATACTGGGAAAATACATTTGATACTGAGCCAAATCTTACATACATTTATAAAGATAAAAACAAGAATTTTTCACCAATAGATGAAACTGACGGTGCTAGAGAAATCTGTCATATTGATAAAAGATTGTCTAATGAAATATCTATTTTTTGCAAAGAAAATAATGTTTCTATGTATACATTTTTTATGGCAATTTATTTGCTATACTTAGCAAAAATTAATGATTCTAACTCTGCTATTTTAGGAACCCCTGTTTTAAATAGGAGCAATTTTAATGAGAAACAAATTGCTGGTATGTTTGTAAGTACAGTTCCTTTTAAAATGGATATAGATTCTTCTGCTAAGTTTTCTGATTTTTTAAAAAATGTCGCTTTAAATCAGTCATCGATTTTTAGACATCAAAAATATCCGTATTTGAGCTTATTGGAGCACATAAAATCTAAATATGACTTAAGTGAAAATTTATATGACTTTGTTTTATCATATCAAAATGCGAAAGATAACAAGAACTCTTGTGACGTTCCTTATAACTCAGAGTGGGTTTATAATAAACATGTTTCAACTTCTATAGAAACTCATTTTTATGATATGGATGATAGTGGAGTTGCAAGTATTTTTTACAATTATCAAACTAACAAATTTACTAAAAAGGATATCCAAGCTTTTCATCAAAGAATTATTAATATGGCAAAAATTACACTCAAAGACCCTATAATTAAGGATATTCCTGTTATTACAAAGGATGAAGAGAAAGAAATAGAAAAATTTAATAATACTACATATAAGTATGATAAAGATACTACTATTGTAGAATTATTTGAAAAACAGGTTAAGAAAAATAAATCTAAAACTGCTGTTATTTTTAAGGAAAAAACTCTTTCTTATGAAGAGTTAGATAAGCAGTCTAATAAACTTGCCAATTACCTTTTATCAAAAGGTGTAAAAAAAGATGATATTATTGGAATTATGTTTAATCGTAATTTTAATATATACATTGCTATGTGGGCCATTCTAAAAACTGGAGCTAGCTATATGCTAATTGACCCAACACTTCCAAAAGATAGAATTGATTATATGCTTGAAAATGCTAAATCTCCTTTTGTTATCACTGATTTATATTTAAATTATGAAACTATTAATATCAGTGATAGCAGTACTTTCAGTGATATACTTCCTAATGTTTCTAGTAGTAATCAAGATAGATTTTGTGTACTTTATACATCAGGTTCTACTGGCGTTCCTAAGGGTGTTGAACTTACAAGATTAAGTGTAATTAATCTTGTCAATAGTTATAAAAAACTTTTAACAACTTCAAAATGTGATATGTATTTAAGTACAAGTACTGTTGCTTTCGATATGTTTATTGTAGAAAGTTATATATCTATTCTTACTGGAAAAACTATCATTCTAGCTGACGAGGATGAGCAAAAAGTACCTGCATTTATGAGTAAACTTATATTAAAATATAATGTTGATTTTATCTTGAGCACACCATCTAAAATTTCATTACTTTTAGATGAAGGAGACTGCTTAAAATCTGTTAAGGTTATACAACTTGGTGGAGAAGTTTTTAAACCAACATTATATCAAGCTTTAAGGAAAGTTACAGATGCTAATATTTTTGATGGATATGGTCCTTCTGAATGTTGTGCTTGTTCTTCAAATAAAAAAGTTGTAGATGAAAATGAAATTAATATTGGAACGCCTTTTCTCAATGTTAAACTTTATATAATGAATAAAGACAATAATATTTTACCAATAAATGTTCCCGGAGAATTAGTTGTATCTGGTGATGGAGTTGGCCTTGGTTATGTTGGTAAGCAAAGATTTAATGGTTTTTACAGAACTGGAGATATAGCTTTTCTTAATTCTAACTTAGAATTAGAATATATTGGTAGAAGAGATAATCAAATAAAATTACACGGTCTTCGTATAGAGCTTGATGAAATTACCAAAAAATTGATTTCTTTAGGCTTTATTACAAATGCAGTTTCTGTTATAAAAAAGGTTAATAATATTGATGCAATATGCAGTTACGTAATCTTAGATGACGATTCTCACACTGAAAGTGAGATTAAAAAATTATTATCAGATGAACTTCCTAATTACATGGTTCCAAGCCATATTGTATTTATGGATAAATTTCCTATTACATTAAATGGAAAAATTGATACAAAAAATCTTCCTGATGTTAAGATAGAAGATGTAGAATTTACTGAAAGCTCTTCTAAAACTGAAAAAGAATTAGAGAAAATTTGGACAAAAGCCTTAGGATTAGAAAGAATATCATCAACTGCAAACTTTTTTGAAATAGGTGGCGATTCTCTTGCATCAATTAGAATCGTATCTGAAATATATAGTAAGCTTCAGGTAAAAATTGAAATTAAAGATATTTTTGAAAAGCCAACAATTGCAGAACTTGCAAAATACATTGATGAAAATGACACTCAAGAAACAAAGACAAAGAGGATTACAAAGGTAAATGTTTCTTCAGATAAATTGTACCCTCTAACCGCTTCTCAAAGAGGTATTTATTACACAGTAAGTAAATCTGAAGATAATATTTCATATAACACTCCTTTTGGAATTTTATTCAATAAAGTTCCTGATATAAGAAAATTAGAAAGTGCTATAAATACAATTATCAATTCAAATCAAGCTTTTAGAACATATTTTGTAATGGAAAATAATGACGTTTATCAAAAAGTTTGTGACAAAATAGATTTTAAATTAAAAGTTGCAAATTCTAAAAATGAAGATTTTGTAAAGCCTTTCGATTTATCAAAAGCTCCTTTAATTCATATTGAGTTAGATAAATTTGATAAAAAGGCACTTTTACAAATTGATATTCACCATATAATTTGTGATGGAGTTTCTATTAGTATTTTCGCTGACGAACTTTGCAAGCTATATAATGGCGAATCTATAAAAGAAAATAAATTAGATTATATAGACTATGCGGTAAAAGAAAAAATAAATGAAGATGATAAAGAATATTGGGTATCTCAATTCAAAAATGGTGTACCTTTACTTAATATGCCTACAGAATATGATCGTACAAACCAAATTTTTGAAACTGGAAAAAGTATCTATGACAAATTGGAAAATGGTTCTAAGATTAATGAATTCTGCAAAAAACGTGGAATTACACCTTATATGTTTTTATTATCTTGCTACTATTCTCTACTTTACAAATATACCATGCAAAATGATATAGTAGTTGGTACACCGGCTATTGGAAGGGATAATGACTTATATAATAGTGTAATTGGTATGTTTGTAAATACTCTTGCTTTAAGGCAGAATATTCAAGGTACTTTAACTTTTGAACATTTTTGCGATTTAGTAAAGAATAACTGTATGAATGCTTTTGCTCATCAAAAGTATCCTTTCGAAGAGCTTATAAAAAATATTGATATACTAAGAGATAATAGTAGAAGACCTCTTTTTGACGTATTTTTCAGCTACGAAAGTGGTGGTTTACCTGAACTTAATTTAAATGATTTAGAGACTGAATTTGTTATTCCTGAAAATAAAACTTCAAAATTTGATTTTACTTTGGAAATAACACCTGACAATGAAAACTTTAATATTCGTTTAGAATATTGTAATAAGTTATTTAGCAAGAATTTTATGCTAAATTTACTTACACATTATAAAAACATAATAGATATTGTTTTAGAAAAACCTGATATACAAATTTCTAAAATAAATATGTTAAAAGAAACAAAAGAAATATATCCAAGACTTGATATTCCAAGAGATATATCAATTATTGATATGTTTGAAAAACAAGTAAAAAAGACTCCAAATAGAATTGCACTTGTTTTTGGAGATGAAAAATATACATATAAAGAGTTGGAAACTAAAGTTAATATGCTTGCAAATTACATTAAAAATTTGCCTATTTTCAAAAATCAGATTTCTAAAGATAAATATAAAGTTATAGGCATTATGATGAACAGAAGAGCTGAACTTATAATTTCTATTTTAGCAGCCTTAAAGGTTGGGGCTGGTTATTTACCGATAGACCCTACATATCCTGAAGATAGAATAAAGTATATTATAGAAGACAGTGACGTAAAACTTCTTCTTTCTGAAGAAGCAATTAAAGCTAATTTTGGTATAAAGAAGATTAATGTGGATGACTCTTCTTGTTTTGATGAATACAACGAATTCCATGAAAATATATCTCAAGATGATTTAGCTTATTTAATATATACATCAGGCTCTACTGGAAAACCTAAAGGTGTTCTTATAAAACAGCTAGGCGTTGTTAATTTTATTTATGCTTGTTTAAAAGATATGCCTCTACAAGGAAAAACGATAGTAAATATAACTACTATGTGCTTTGACATATTTGTTTTTGAAAGTCTTCTTCCACTTTGTACTGGTATGAAGGTCATTTTGGCAAATAATGATGAACAAACTAGCCCTATTTTATTAAATAAATTATGCTTAAAAAATAAAGTTCAAGTTATACAAACAACACCTTCTAAATTTAAATTTTTAATGACTGACAATTTAGAATATTTAAAAAATTTAGAAGTAATTTCTCTTATTGGTGAAGCTTTTCCACTTGAACTATTTAAGAAAATTAAAGATGTAACAGATGCTAGAGTATACAATATGTATGGTCCAACAGAAACAACAGTTGGGTCAACTTTAAAAGAATTAGTAAATATAAAAGAACCTATTACTATTGGAACTCCTCTTGCAAATACATCAATATTTGTTTTAGATAATGAATTAAACCCTGTACCTGAAAATGTACCTGGTAAGCTATTTATCGGCGGTTTAGGCATGACTATGGGATATATGAATAAACCTGAAATAACTGCAGAAAAATATATTGATTATAATGGAGAGAAAATTTATGATACTGGAGATTTAGTAAAATTACTTCCTAATGGAGAACTTGAATGTTTAGGAAGAGTTGATTTTCAAGTTAAAGTTCGCGGTCTTAGAATTGAACTTTTAGAAATTGAAAATATTATTCGCTCTTATAAGAATATTCAAGATGTTGTAGTTACTGTTAAAAATATAAATGATAGAGATATTTTATGTGGATATTTTACAGCTATATCTAATGTATCTATTTCTCTACTTAAAAACTATATTTCTAAAAAGCTACCTAATTACATGGTTCCAACTTATTTGATGCAGATTAAGGAATTTACATATACACCAAACGGAAAAATAGATAGAAAGTTCTTACCGGAGCCTAAAATAGAAAATAAAGAAATCGTTATGCCTAGAACTCCTTTGGAGAAAAGAATTGTTAAGATTTGGGAGACCATACTTTCTTTAGAGAAGGTAAGTATAGATGATAATTTCTTTGAGATTGGTGGAGATTCCCTTTGCGCGTTAAAATTGCAATTGGAACTTATGAAATTAGGATATAATGTAAATTACGGTGACATTTTCAAAAATAATACTATTGTTTCTCTAGCAAAATTTATTAATAATCAAGATATTAAACCAGTTGTTACTTATAAGAAAAAAGATTTTAAAAAGATTAATAAAGTTTTAAGAAAAAATAGTAGTTTCAAGAAGTTAAAATTAAAAAGGCGCGAGCTAAAAGATGTATTATTAATTGGTGCAACTGGATTTTTAGGAATTCACTGCATTTCTGAGCTTTTAAAAAATGACAATATTAAAATTTATTGTTTAGTTAGAGAAGATATTAGCACCTCTTCTGAAAATAAATTAAAAAATAAATTCAAATATTACTTTGGTAGTGATTTAAGTAATTTATTTGGAAAAAGAATATTTGTATATAATGGTGATATATCTAAGGAAAACTTTGGTCTATCTCCTGAGCAATATGATTTTCTTGGAAGTAATGTCACTCATGTACTAAATTGTGCAGCTCTTGTTAAACACTACGGAGATTACAGTATTTTTGAGAAAATAAATGTTACAGGTGTAAAAAATATTATTGATTTTTGTGAAAAATATGATAAAGAATTTTTCCAAACATCTACTATTAGTGTGTCGGGAAATACCATGATTGGACTTGCTCACAGCTATAATCCTAATAAAAAAGTTTACTTTGGCGAAACTAATTTATTTGTTGGTCAAGCATTAGATAATGTTTATGTAAAAAGTAAATTTGAGGCTGAAAAAATAATACTAGAAGAAATTGCAGAAGGTAAATTAAAAGGAATGATTTTAAGAATTGGAAACATTACTAACAGATATTTTGATGGTAAATTTCAAGAAAATAGTGATGATAATGCTTTCTTAAATAGACTAAAAGCATTTATAGCATTAGAGATGATTCCTGAAACTTTACTCGATAAATATGTAGAATTTACTCCTGTAGACAAGGTTTCTGAAGCTATTGTTGATAGTATGTTATACTTTACAGAACCTTATTCTGTTTTACATTTATATAATTTTAAACATTTATATATAAATGATTTATATAAAATATTGTGTAATTTGGATATTAATGTTAAAATTGTAGAAAATGAAACTTTTAAGAAAAAATTAAATAGATGGCTTTATGATAATACTAAGTCTGACAAGGTAAATGTACTACTTAACGATTTAGATAAAAACAATAATTTAGTTTATAGCACAAATTTAATTACAACTAATAAATTTACGTTAAAATTTTTAGACAAAATTGATTTTGATTGGCCTGATATAGACATAGAATACATCAAAAAGATACTAAAAAATATGTAACTACAAAGATAAAATTTTAATGGAATACAAAGGAGGAGAAAATGCAATATTTTGAATATTTAATAGGTTTAATTTTGGCTGTACTAATTGAATTTATACTATATTTTTATATAAAAAAGCGTTCTTCTAAAAAGTTAGCCGTTGCTAGATACTTTGGTTATCTGATTTTATGTATGGCCTTTTGGTCTTTAGGTTTAATAGTACAAATATTAGTTATTAACTATGTACCGCAAATAAGTCCAATTTACGTTGATTATTTTGTGTATATATTTATTGCACTTTCTCCTGTTGCTATGTATTTTGTTGGTCTTTCACTTAATGCTGGTACAAACTTTAGGGTAAAAAGAAAATATTTTTTAGCATTTATTATACCAGTTTTAACTATCTATGTATTGTGGACAAATTCTATTCATGGTTTATTTTATGAAGAATATTCACTTAATACACAAGATGCTGTGTTCGGTCCATACTTCTATGTTCATACTCTTTATACTTATGGGCTATTTGCTATTGATATATTTATCTTAATAAAAAATTCTATAAAACTTACAGGTGTATTTTCTAAACAGTCAATCTTAATTGCAATTGGTGTTTTTATTCCTGTACTTTTGAATGTATTAGGAATGACTGTGTTTAATATTAATCTATATATGACTCCTTTAGCATTTCTATTTACTTTATTGTTTATGGCAGCTGCAATTTTTAGATATGACTTTCTAAATGTTGCTCCTATTGCATTAAATAGAATTGTCAATCAAATGTCGGATTTATATGTAGTTTTAAATAAAGACTATATTGTATCTGATTGCAACGAACCTTTTGAAAAAACTTTTAAGACTAGTAAATATAAAATTATTGGAAAAGATTTTAATGAACTTAATTTTTCTAAAAAAATTATAATTAATAATAAAAAAATTGGTAACTATTTAGAAAATGCTCAAAATAATACTAAGGTTTATAAAGTTGATGCTCAACTTAAAGATAGTAATAAATTCTTTAACATAGAAATTAGTGGCATTTTTGAAAGAAAAGAATGTGTTGGTATTTTAATTTTATTTAAAGATACTACTCAACACGTTTTAGATATGGAAACATTAAAGCAAAATCAAAATACCTTAATGGAAAGAGAACGTTTAGCCTCTCTAGGACAAATGATAGGTGGTATCGCACACAACTTAAAAACTCCTATAATGTCTATTGCAGGAGCAATGGAAGGCATGAGTGATTTAATTAAAGAATATAATGAATCTATAGATGACCCTGAAGTAACAAAAGAAGACCATCATGCAATTGCTAAAGATATGCAAGAATGGGTAACAAAAGTTAATTCTTACGATTCATATATGTCAGATATCATTACTGCTGTTAAAGGTCAATCTGTTAATATGAATGATGATAACTCATCTGTATTCACAGTTGAAGAGTTTTTAAATAGAATTAATATTTTAATGAAACATGAACTAAAAAATGCTTTTATTACATTAAATGTATTAAATAAAACAGAGGAAAAGACTAGAATAATTGGAAATATCAATAGTTTGGTACAAGTCGTAAACAACTTAATCTCTAATGCTATACAATCTTATGATGGAGTTCCAAATAATGTAATTGACTTGATTATTGAAAAAAAAGATGATAATATCATTATATCAGTAATTGACCATGGTAAAGGTATTCCTAAAAATGTTCAAACAAAATTATTCAATGAAATGGTTACTACAAAAGGAAAAAATGGTACTGGTCTTGGTCTATTTATGTCGTATTCAACAATTAAAGGTCACTTCAAAGGTGATATAAACTTTACATCTAAAGTTGGAGTCGGTACCACATTTAATGTTGTTATACCAAGTAAATAAATTGCATTTTAGCATAATAAATATATAATGTAGCATGTAAAATGAGAAGGGAATGATTTTTATATGAGAAAATATATGCAAGAAACAGTTGTATCGCCATATAAAATAATGGCAGTTGATGATGATGGCGGAATACTAGATTCACTCAAAGTCGTATTAAAAAGATCAGGATATGATTTAATATGTTATTCTAATCCGCTAGATGCTATTGAACGATTAAAAAAAGAACATTTTGATTTATTGCTTTTAGATTTTATTATGGACGAACTTCATGGCGACCAAGTTGTAAGTGAAATCAGAAATTTTGATAAAAATTTATATATATTGCTTTTAACTGGTCATAAAGATTTAGCTCCACCCCTTGAAACATTAAAACAGCTTGACATTCAAGGATATTGTGAAAAAAGTAATAATTTTGATCAATTACTTCTTTTAATTGAATCAGGACTAAAATCAGTTGATCAAATGCACATAATCAGTAAGATTAATGAAGAACTTAAAGACAAAAATGATGAACTTGAAAAAGCATATTTAGATACTATAGGAATATTAAGATATACAGTTGAAGCTAAAGACCCTTATACAAGAGGTCATTCAGATAGAGTTTCTGAATATTCTGTTCTAATAGGTACTCAAATGGAATTAGATGAAGATACTCTACATATTTTAAAAATAGGTGGCTTATTCCATGATATTGGAAAAATAGGAATTCCTGACAGCATTTTACTAAAAGAAACAAAATTAGATGATGAAGAATATTCTCAAATAAAAAATCATCCATCTATCGGCGTTCATATTTTAGGAGATGCTGAAATCTTTAAAGACATTATACCTATCGTTTTACACCATCATGAAAGATATGATGGAAAAGGTTATCCAAAAGGATTAAATGGAGATGCAATACCTCTTGTAGCAAGAATAGCTGCTGTTGCAGATACATTTGATGCAATGACTTCAAAAAGAACGTACAGAAATGCACTTCCATTAGATGTAGTTATAGCTGAAATAGAAAAGTGCTCGGGTTCACAATTTGACCCTAAAATTGCAGGTGTATTTTTAGATATACTAAAAAATGATTATAAGAAAATAGAAGAAATACAGAAAAAATATAAATAATTATAAGAAAATAAAAAATATTGTAAATTCGGGAGTGGCGCGTAGCGATCAAAGGCGAAGCCTGCGAATGGAGCGAAAACTTACTTGTAAGTTTGGCGCGACAACAAGCCACAGAGAATTACAATATTTTTTATTTATATATATTTAATTATTCTAAACCTAAATATTCATTATATGTTGTTTCCTTATCAATTAATCCATCACTTCTTATATCTAGAATTCTATTTGCTACTGTTTCTGTTAATTGATGGTCGTGTGATGTAAATATAAGGTTTCCTGTATATTTTTTCATTCCTTCATTTAATGCTGTTATTGATTCCATATCTAGATGGTTTGTTGGTTCATCTAAGATTAAGAAATTTGCTCCTGAAAGCATTAATTTTGATAGAACACATCTTACCTTTTCTCCTCCTGAAAGAACATTTACTGATTTTAATGCTTCTTCTCC
>CANRLA010000027.1 GCA_947631315.1 uncultured Clostridia bacterium
TACTATAGGAGGTTTTTATTACAATTTTTTATCCACCACTGGTAGAACCAGTGGTTTTTTCAAGCTAGAAGCGCCAAGAAAAAAGAGAAAATCTGAAATATTGATTTTCTCCTTTATTTTCTATATATCTGTTTCATCATATTCTACATCATAAGGTTTTGACTCTACTTTAACGGTTTTTGACGGTTCTTCATTTCCTTCATTTTCTTTATTTTTATTATCATCTCCTACCTTAACAATTACATTTTCTTCCACTAATTTTTTATTTTTATTTAGTTTTTTATCTAGCATCTGCGTTGTTTTTTCTATTAAATCAGGCACTAAATCTAATAATTTGTCTAATGAAGAACTATGTGTTACAGGCATAAGTTTTACACCTGAAGGTTGCACTACTATAAAAGCAATTGGACTTATACTTACTCCGAGCTCCTGAGCCTCCTCCAAATGGTAATCTTAATTCTTCCTTTTCTTTTTCTTCTTCTTTTTCCTTCTTATCTGATAGCCCTTTTACTTTAAATTCACTACCTCCTGCTGCAAATCCAAAATTCACTTTAGATACAGGAATAATAACTATGTTGTTAGATGTTTCTATTGGATCTCCTATAATTGTATTAACATCAATCATTTCTCTAATTGAATTCATAGCACTATTCATTAACCCTTCAATTGGATAATTACTCATAATCTTCTATCTCCTTAAAAAAAATTATTAATTCTATTATTTACCATTAATCCGCATTTATACATAAAATTAAAAATAAATAATATTAAATTTAAAATATTACCATTAGACAAAAAATAGTTCATTATTAACTTCAAATTTAATTAATCTTATCTAATTAATTTTATAACATCTACTGTTGGCATTGATAAAATTAATGAAGCATTTATATTAAATGTATTTTTTCCCGAATAAATAGGATTTATTTCATACTTAAAATTTTCTTCTTCCAATTCATCTACTAAAAATCGAAGTATGATTGAAATAAGTATTGTTAGTGCTGTTGTTGAAAGTGCTGTAAAACTTGCATTTTCTGTTCCTAAATTCATGAGAAGTTTTAATTTCTCTACATTAATATTGGGAATATCATTTTCTATCTGCTTTTTATCTTCTTCTACATATTTTTTTATTTCTCGTTCTTCCTTTTTTAATTTATTTTTTCTTATTTGTTTTCTCAAAAATTTAGCAATTCCTTCATCTGATACTTTGAAATTTATAATAGGAATCCTTTTTAATACACATAGTTTAAGTTTCAAAATGAAATCTGTGTGCTTAGAAATTCCTGCATATTTTTTATCCTTTATAAGTTTAATTATTTCAACTAAATCTTCATAATCTTTAATTGAAAAATCTATTAATTCAAGTTTAATCGCAGAAAAAGCAATTGTTATAACTATTGCTATTATAATAATTAAAATAATAGACACAATTAAAACTACCACTTTGGATTCCTCCTTGTAGTAGTTTTTTCCTTTTTTTATTTACTTTATACTTCTAAGTTCTAATTCTATAAACTTTTTTTGCTTTATTGGTTACGTCATCTAGTTCAAATACAACGCCATTTAACATACACTCTCCTCCTGCTAGCTTATATCTTTCAGGAAGTGAGGTCACAAACCTTTTCAGTGATGCATCTATATCCATACCTATTACTGAATTGATTGGTCCTGTCATTCCTATATCTGTAATATATCCAGTGCCTTTTGGAAGGACTTTTTCATCTGCTGTTTGAATATGTGTGTGCGTTCCAAATATTACACTTATTTTTCCATCTAAATAATATGACATTGCCAATTTTTCTGCTGTTGCTTCTGCATGAAAATCTACTATAATAACATCTGCATCTATATTTTTTAAAATATTGTCCATACAAGTAAAAGGATTGTCAGAAAGTACACCCATATCGGTTCTTCCTATTAAATTAATAACTGCTATCTTTTTCTCTCCTTTTTCAACTATCGTGTATCCGTGTCCTGGAATTCCTTTTGAATAATTTGCTGGTCTAATTAATTTATCATCATCTATAAATGAAAATATGTCTTTTTTCCCCCAAGTATGATTTCCCATAGTGATAACATCTATATTCATATTTTTTAATTGGTTAAAACTTTTTGTTGTAATTCCCATTCCACCTGATACATTTTCAGCATTTACAACAGTAAAATCAATATCTTCTGCTTCTTGAATATTTCTTAAATCTTTTTTAAGTTTTTCAATGCTATTTTCCCCAACTAAATCACCTATTGCTAGTATCTTCATTGCTTTTCTCCTTTATACCTTTTTCTTCAACATTAAACTTACTTAGTAATTTTCCTAAAGTATTTATTATTTTGCCTGAATTTCTTTTTGCAAACCCTTTTCCTAAAGCTTTTCCACCTATTGTTAAAGATGCAACTAATGCACTTATAATAAATTCAATATTAAAATCTAAGTTCATTTCTTGCATAATTTTCATTGCAATTGATGCACTTATTGCACCACTTATAACTCCACAAATATCTCCAATTACATCTGCACATATATTTGAGACTTTATTAGAATTTCTAATTAAATAAATTGATGTTTTAGCTCCTTTAATTTTTTTAGTTGCCCTAGCGTGAAATTCATCTTCTTTTGCAACTGTAACAGCAACGCCAATAATATCAAAAAATATACCAATTGCAATTACAATTATTAAAATTATTATTGATGGCAAAACTGATAAAACAGTTATTGCATTATTTGATATAAATGAAAATATTATTGATAAAATGAAAGCTAAAACTGATATTGTTATAAACCATTTCAGTTCTTCTTTACGATTTAAGTTCTTTTTCATCTTTCTCCTGTCTATTTTTTACTTGTAAAATTTGTTTAATTTTTATTTTATAATTATCAACTATTATTTTATTATATAATAGATTAATAATTTTTAGTTTATTTCATTATAGAATAAATTGATATTTTTGTCGAGTGTTATTTATAATAAAAACAAAACGATAAGATATAGTTTCGTATCTTATCGCTATCTTTACTCAAATGTTGGTAAAGCTTTATGTAAATTTTACGGTTTAGGTCTAGTCGAATTTCTCTACTTCGCACTAAACATTACTATTTAGCCGTTTCCGTTTAAGCAAAGCATCCATTATAATATTATGGCTACCAGATTACCACTTAATTCCGTATCTTAATCCATAAAACTTCATACAACTGTAAACAGTCTAGAAGTTTTCCTTGAAATATTGCACATATTACTTATTTCTTTTGCAATAGTGATTTCATAACAAGTAATAAAATATATTTGGCCAAATACATCTTATTTTTTAAGTTAATCCCAAGACTATCACTCAAAATAGGCATTTGATATAGTAAAAATATATGACAACTGCAAAAACAGGAACAAAATTTATATATGCCATTATATAAAGTCCTATTTTTTTATTTTATAACCCACGCAAGCTTGGCGTCTCGCGCATAATTACAAAACTTTGTGTCTGCCATTTGTGGATTTTTAGCCCCACCCTCATAATCGGCAACATCACTAGAATACTGCACCAACAATATTATTATACTATAATTTTATTATTTTGTAAAGAAAAATATAACCTGATTTTTAGTAAATTTTACTATTTTAATTATTATTTTTTAATTATTATTTTTTTAATAATAAGAGTCTATTTTACATCGTTCTATAATTGTTTTTATCTGCTCTTTCATCAAGCTGCCTATCTGTCTCCTTGCTTGTATAAAACCATTCCGTCTTCTTATCAGCTGGTCTTTTTGCTCTATCTGCTAATAAATCCATTAAAACTACAATTGATAAAATTACTGCTAATAATGAAATAAAAGTTGAGAAACCTCCTGCCATTGTAAGCCCTTCTCCATTTAGAAGTGGTTTTATTGCCTTTTGATATAAATCAACTCCAAAATACCCAAAATAAGATGCTAAATATAATACTCCTCCAAATAACTTTCTCTTTATTACTAGGGCAATACATATTAAAGTTATAAATAGAAGTACAATTTCTATTGTATTATCTAATGGCGTTACAAAAAATTCATTATTCATTCCTGCCATAACTGCTACAACTATTCTAAATGCCCAAAACATTACCATAAAAATTGCTATCATATAATTTGAAAAACTTCTCATTTTTTTACTCCCTTTCTTAGTCCATCTAATTGTAATTAAAACCTTTTGAGCTAACAAAAGGTTTTAATGCTATTTGGAACCCCAAATTATATTATTATTGTTCATCATCTACAAAATTGAATTCATCTTTAAATTTTTCTTTAAATATCTCAAATACTTTATTTAGAGTTTCTTCATCGTCTACACTTATATAAGACTCTTCTTCAGAATCTTCTGATTCTTTGTCTTCTTTTAGTATTACTACTTCATCAGATTCTTCTTCGTCAGATGGTTCAGCTGGAAGTAAGATTACATAATCTTCTCCTTCATATTCTATTAAATCTAAAAATTCAAAATTAACATCATTTCCTAATTCGTCTTTAAGTGTAACTATGTTAGTTTCTAATTCATCGTCTTCATCATTTATAGTATCTTCTTTTAGTTCAGCGTCATTATTTAGGTTCTCATTCTCGTTCATATTTTTTCCTCCTTTATTCTTATGTAAAAATACATATATTAATATCATATACTAATTTTTAATTTTTATCAATACATTTTTTGGAAAAAATAAAGAGTTAGAAATAATTTTTATATTTCCATATAACATTTTTCTTTGATAAATTTCTTTATTTGTTTTTCATCTTTTCCTTCATAGTATGGAATAAGTAAATCTTTAAATTCTTCTGTTAATTCTACTGGAATTGCTATGATTCCTTTTCCCTTTGAAATTAAATAATGGTTAATATATATTACTGACGTCCTCTTATTTCCATCTATAAATACTTGCTTTTTCATTGTGTATAATAAAAGTTCTATAGCTTTGTCGACATCATCTAATTTTTTATTAAAAATTTGTTCTAATTCTTCTTTTACAATGCTTTCTATTGGTAATTCTGGTTTCCATGATGTTCCACCTATTGTTACTGGAACATTTCTAACCTTTCCTGCTGAATAATAAAATCCTTCTTCTACTATTTTGTTAATTTCGCATAGTAATGCAAAATTAGTATCACTTAGAATAACATTTTTGTTTAGTATAAATTCCCATGCATGTTTTAAATTTACTATTTTCATTATATCTTCAGATGTCATATTATTTACTTTTCCACCTTCAATAATGCTTTCTGTATCTGCAAATGTAGTTGCAACTCCTTCTAATATAGCTTGTTTATAAATGGTATCTACTAAATGTCTTTTTGCAAAATCTATATTTTGTTCTACTTTTTCAGAAAGTTCTTCTTCTACATAATTTAATTGTTTTAATTTTTTGTTTATTTCTCTTATTTGCTTTTTTAACTCTTTTGCCTTAATGCTATTGTTTAATATTAAATTACATAATTCTTCTGAGTATTCCCCAACATATTTCGTTAAAGTTACTCCATTTTCTCTATAATGTACATATATATATTTATTTGAATCTTTTTTTCTTATCTCAACTGAACCATAAGCGAGCAATTGTAATTCGTGTTCAAGTAATTGTTTATTTTGAAGAAGTGCCATAATTTCCATTTTTTCTTCCACGATTTTCCTCCTTATAAATATGAAACTTTTTTATTATTTTTATTTAATTTTGTTTCACATTTATATTATACCATAAAATTACAAAAATGTGAAACATTTTTTTGCTTTTTGCTTAATTTTGTTTCACATCTATACATATTAAATAATTATAAAAATGTGAAACAGTAGTATTTTCAAACATCATACAGTTTCTTATACATTTCATAATCTTTTAAAATTTTTCTTACATAAGTATTTGTTTCTTTAAATGGAATATTTTCTATATCACTACCATCCTCTTTTATTGTTCCCTGCTCTATCCATTTATTAACATTTCCACTTCCCGCATTATATGCAGCAAGTGTAACGGTATCAACTTTATAAATATCTTTTAAACTAGCATAGTATGCAATTCCTAGTTTTATATTTTTTTCCGGATTGTAAAGTGTTATTCCTGATTCGTATTCCATTACAACATTTTCTGCAACTTCTTTTGCAGTGTTGTCCATTAATTGCATAAGTCCCGTTGCTCCTTTATTAGACAGGGCTCCTTCATTAAAATTGCTTTCTGCTTTTATTATTGCATACACTAGATATTTGTCTACAGAATATTCTTCTGAATATTTTTCTACATATTCTTCATATTTTATTTTATAAATTTTCTTTAGTATATAATCTGAATTTACAAGTAAAACTACTATCGTGATTATTACTATAATTATAAATATTATAGTTTTTTTCATTAAAATTTTTATTCCTTTCTCGCTTTACGATTAATGCTTTTCTTACGAGTATCTTCTTGCCTCTCTGAAAACTTTTACAGTTTATTTTCTTTCTTATTTTGCCTCATACCAACTTTTTGCATCTGTAACTTCTACCTTTAGTGGTATTTCTAATTTTGCTGCATTTTCCATGCTTTCTTTTAGTATTTTTTTAGCTTCTTCTTTTTCTTCTTCCTTAACTTCTAAAATCAATTCATCATGTACTTGAAGTATGATTTTTGCATCTAATTTTGATTCTTCTAATTTTCTATACACAGTGTTCATTGCTATTTTCATTATATCTGCTGCGGTTCCTTGAATTGGTGTATTCATTGCTGCTCTTTTTCCAAATTCTCTAATCATATAATTACTAGATTTAAGCTCCGGTATATATCTTCTTCTTCCAAATGAAGTTTCTACATAACCAGTTTCTTTTGCCTTTTCTGTTACTTTTTCCATATACTCTTTTATGCCACTATATTTCTCCAAATAGCTTTCTATATATTGCTTTGCTTCTTTTCTTCCTATTCCTATTTGTTGACCTAAACCAAAATCTGTTATTCCATATACTATTCCAAAATTTACTGCTTTGGCTCTTGACCTCTGCTCTTTTGTAACTTCTTCTAATGGAACTCCAAATACTCTTGAAGCAACTTCTCTATGAATATCTTCATCATTTTTGAATGCATTTATCATATTAGTATCATTTGCCATGTGTGACAATACTCTTAATTCTATTTGTGAGTAGTCTGCGTCAAGATATATATATCCCTCCGCTGGTTTAAATGCCTTTTTTATATTTCTTCCTATTTCTTCACGACTTGGTATGTTTTGCAAATTTGGCTCTGTTGAGCTTATTCTTCCTGTCGCAGTAATTGTTTGGTGAAAATATGAGTGTATTCTTCCTGTTTTTTTATTTATATATGGAATAAGTCCCTCTACATAAGTTGAATTTAGTTTTGTTAATGTTCTGTATTCTAATATTTTTTCTATGATTGGATGCGCTAAAATTAATTTTTCTAAAACTGCTACATCTGTGCTATATCCTTTTTTATTCTTTTTAGCACCCGGCAATTTTAATTTTTCAAATAAGATTTTTCCCAATTGTTGCGTTGAATTTATGTTAAATTCTTCATCTGCTAATCTATAAATTTCTTGAGTTAATTCATCTATTCTTTGTTTTAGTTCTTTTCCGAAATTTATAAGTTCTTCCTTATCTACTAACATTCCATTATATTGGATTTCTCCTAATACTGTAATTAATGGTATTTCTATGTCTTCAAATAATTTCAGACTGCCTTCTTCTTCTAATTTTTTCTTTGTTACTTCATACAGTCTTTTTATTGCTAATACATATATGCCTATTTCATTTTTATCATCTTCTTTTGTGTCAAACAGATTTATTTGCTTGCTTGGAATTAAGCTTTCTATATCTACATCTAAAAATTGCATTGCTATATCTGACAATTTATGTTTAACATTGCTTGGATCTATATCATAACAAGCTACTTCTATATCGTATTTTATAGATTTTGTCTTTATGCCATTTTGCCTTAAAAGTACATAGTCTTCGCTTAAATTAAATCCTATTTTACCTATTTTTTCATTTTCAAATACTTCTTTTAGTTCATCTATCTGTGGATTTTTTACATAAGCTACTTTCCCATCTTCGCAAACTCCAATTCCTATGATATTCTTCTTTATTATCTTTTCTTCTGCATCATCTTTTTCTGTTTCCAAATAATAAATCATTGTATCATTTATTGAAATATCTTTTATGCTATCTTTTACTATAGTTTCTGCTTTTAATTCGCTTTGTAAATTTGCAATATTTTCTCCTTCGCTTTCTATATTTTCATTTTCCTCTACTCTTTTAAATTCTTTGTTGCTTTCTGCACTTGCAACTCCATTTTTTTCTGTTGCACTTGTATTTACTTTCTTTCCTATTGCACCTACATAACCTTCATTTTTTAGCTTAAATCTTTCCATAAATCGATTAAATTTATAGTATTTAAAAAGTTTAGTTACTTCTTCTTTATTCCATTCTTTTATTCTTAAATCTTCTAAGCTAAATGGAAGATTTGCTTTTATATCTATTCTTCCTATCTCCTTTGAGATTTCTGCTAAATGTTTATTTTCTATTAATTTTTCTCTTAATTTAGGTTTAAACTTTTCACAATTTGTGTCTTTTTCGACTGCTTTATATAAATCTTCAATTGTTTTATATTCTTTTAATAATTCTGTAGCCGTTTTTGGTCCAACTCCAGGAACTCCAGGGATTTCATCTGACGAATCTCCCATTAATGCTTTTAACTCAATTAATCCTGCAGGCTCCATCTCGTATTCTTCCCTAACTTTATCTAAGTCATATACTTCAGTTTCTGTTTTTCCCATCTTTGTTCTTGGAATTCTAACTATAACATTTTCATCTACTAGTTGAAATAAATCTCTATCTCCTGATAAAATATATGCTTTTACATTGTTATTTGAAAATTGCTTTGCACAAGAACCTAGTATATCGTCTCCTTCATAATTGTCCATTTCTAAATAACTAATGTTCATTGCTTTTAGAATTTCTTTAATCTCAGGCATTTGCTCTGCAAGTTCTTCAGGCATCTTATGTCTACTTTTTTTATATCCTTCATACTTTTGCTTTCTTACATCTGCTCCTGTTTTTGAATCAAATGCAACTAATATATAATCAGGATTTACCTCTTCCAAGTTTTTAAATAGTATTGACAAAAATCCATACAATGCATTTGTATATTTTCCATTATCAGTTGTGAGCATTTTGCTACTCATTATTCCATAAAATGCTCTATTCATTATGGAGTTACCATCGATTAAAAGCAATTTTTCCATTCTATTTTTCCCTTTCTTAATTTTCTCATTTAATCTAACTATTAAGTAACCTTTTTGCACGCATTTCATGCATCTTTTCTGCCATACAGTATATTGCAAATGTAAAAATTACTATTGTAAAGTAATATCCGCCATAAATAAAACCTTCGCCTAAATAATAAATAATATAATTTGCAAATTCAACTATTAAAGTTAGTACTATTACTTTATTTATATCCTTTGGTTCAAGTTCTGTAAATATACTAAATAGCCACATTATATACCAAGCTCTAAAGTTCGTAATTACAAGTAAAATAAATAGCATCATAAGCCACATATAATTTTTGCCTTCTTTTTTTCTTCTAACAAAAATTTGAATAAAATATATTATACAAAATGCTATCTTTCCAATTAGAGTTATTACTTTCAGTTCATCAAAGTCTACTCCGTTAATATAAAGCTGAAGATACATAGAATATGCATATTTCTCTGTTTGTTCAACAATATTTAAAATACTTGCTATGTTTCCAGTTTCTACAAAAGTTAATCCAATAAATACTAAAGCAAATTCTGCTAAATATAATAACTGATTTTTCATTTTTTCATTATTGATTATATATGGCAATAAAATTATTGGTATATACTTTATAAGTGAACCAAGAACAATACTTATTACTGCCAACCATATTTTGTTTTGTTTTTTCAAATATATTCCCAATAGTGAAAACAAAATTAAAAATATATCATTATGAACATTTATTATTCCTTCAAAAAGCATTAGTGGATTTAATCCATATATTAAAACTAATTTTCTGTTTTTACTTATTTTCCAAATTAAATAGCAATTTAGCAAATGCACAATTATATTTATTATTTTGAATAAACTAAGTGTGCCTAAAGCTGAATTTGTGTCAATTCTTCCAAGTGTTTTACATATAGTTGACCACAATGGTCCATATATAAATTTATGCTCAATTCCTGGAGAGGCTTGAATTATCTCATCATCTGCATAGTCTTTTTGATGCTCATTAAAGTTTTCCGCATACATATTGACTCCATATTTTGAGTTCATCCTTCCTACTGCTGCATAGTAAAATACATCTGTGCTATTATTGGGTAAAATTATTCCAGCTAAAATAGATACTATTGTTATATATATAAATGTACTTTTTAATCCTTTTTTATTATTTTCTTTAAAAATAATTATTAGATAAGTGATAATTAATGTTAATATAAAAATAAGGAATACTAATAAGTTTAATTTCGTTTGCCCTTTATTTTGTATAGACTCTAAAATCATTGATGCACCAAAAGGTTTAATTTTTCCTTTTACTCGAATTATATACATCAAGTTTAGTACTGCAAAAATAAATAATATTACTACCATTACTATTTTTGAAATAGTTTTTTTCATTTCAATTTTATTCCTCTCCCTATTAATCATAATTATCCTATATATTCTTTAAAAAAGTCATATTTTTCTAAATTAATAACAATATAATCATCAAATTCAACAATACTTTTCTTTTTATCTTCTTCTAATTTGCCATACTCTAACTTTGCATTTTCTACTTGATCCTCAGTTGGGAATTTAAAGCTATATCCAAAATAGTTAACAAATTTTATTGCCTCTTCCTGTGGTTTTTCAAAAGCTGTTAGTCCCCACCATATTATAGATATACTATTTTCTTTATGAATACGGCCATATTTTTGCTGAACCTCAGTTGGCTTTTCTATATAAAAGACAAGTGGTTTGTTTTCATAATCATAATTATTTACTAGTTCTACAGCTATATTATTTGCAATTAGTTTTTCTCTTTCATATCTTATATAGTCATTTACAAAAAAATCATTTAGTAATTTTGTTTGGTGTAATACTAATAATATTGCAATTACATTTACCACATATTTTAAATTCTTTTTTGTACATAAATAATTATAAATATAAGCTCCTAATATTGCTATTGTAATAATCAATGAAAATAAAGTTCTATACACAATTGCTAATTGCAAAAATGGTATTATAAAATTTGCAAGTATAATTCCTAGAAAAGACAATGTTCTCAATAAATTTCTTGTTTTTAGTAAATGTATTAATTCAATAATTAATGCAATAATAAGAAATGATACAAAAATTGTAATTGGAAGTGTAGTTTTTATAATAACTCCAAAATCTTTAAAGAATTTAAGAATTAAATAAAGTTTTACTATTCCTGGACTTTCAATAACTTTTTTGCTTAACCATACTATTTCAGTTGATGAATAATCTGCTACTAGTTTTCCACTTTGCAATAATATAATATGAATTACTTTATTTACTAAATAATAACCGAATAATCCTATAATCATAATAACTATATTTAGTAATAGGTATCTAATTAATTCTTTGTTTTTTTCTTTTTCTTCTGTGGATTTATTTATTTTAATTTTTCCATTTTTAATTTTCTTTAACTTATTTTTATCTTCTTTTATTATTTCAACTTTTCTATTTATATCTTTTTTTAACATATCTGCATTATTGCTCGCGCTCTTTAAGAACATTGATAAAAATATAAAAACCAAATATGTTTGTGTACAAGATTCATATGTTGATATTGCTACAGATAATGCTAATCCTGTTAGTATAGTCAATGAGAATTTTTCTGTCTGCCTATTAAAATAATTTTCGTAAACTATTATTCCTAAAATGATGCATACAAGATTGCTTATCGTTACAGATAAATTACTTATTTGATATGTATAATAAAAATTAATTATAGGGTTTGATATTAGTATACAAGAAAATACAACATAAACCCAATCAGATTTTATTATTTTACTAAAGTTTTTTCTTACAAATAAACACAAAATTAGCGAGATAGCTACCATTAATAGTGCTGTTATAAAATCTAACCAAAAAGGCGTAAATGCTTTTATATTAAGAAGATTATAAATTATCCACATTCCATATCTATTTTGAGAAAGCCAATACATTCCTCCATCTAAATATCTATCAAATGATATATCATCTATTCCCATAGATTCATGCGTTATAGCAAATCCAAAACTTAATATAAAGGTCATTATAACTGAAATCATATATTTTTTGCTCTTTAAGAAATGTATTAATTGATTTTTATATTCACTCATCATCTTTTATTTCCTCTGCTTTTTCATTTATAAACTTTTCTAGTTACTCTTTTTTATTTAGTCCTTTTCTTCATCCTCTGATTTTTCTCTTATTAAATAATTTGGTCTATTTTTTGTTTCTAGATAAATCTTTCCTACATATTCTGAAAGTATTCCAATTGACACTAATTGAATTCCACCCATAAATAAAATTGCTGTAATTATTGATGCATATCCTGGAACATCTTTTCCGCAAGCTAAAGTTTGAATGATAATTACTAGGGCTGATATTAATGCTATGGCTGATATTAGGATTCCTATTAGTATTGATATTTTCAAAGGTTTTAATGTAAATGATGTTATTCCCTCGATAGCATATTTAGTCAAACTTCTAAAATTCCACTTAGATTTTCCTGCAGCTCTTGTTCTATTTTCGACTTCTATATATTTCGTTTTAAAGCCAACCCATGAAAATATTCCTTTTGAAAATCTATTGTATTCTTGAATCTCTAGTATTGCATCCACTACTTGTCTCGTCATCATTCTATAATCTTGAGAACCTTGCTTTAATTCTATATTCTTTGCATCTTTCATAATTTTATAGAAAAACTCTGAAAACCATGATTTAATCTTTGATTCGCCTTTTCTATTTCTTAATGTTGTAACAGTATCGTAACCTTCTTCGATATATTTAATCATCTTTGGAATATATTTTGGATCATGTTGCAAATCTGCATCGAGTAATACAACTAGATCACCTTTACTATTTTTTAATCCAGCATATATTCCAGCTTCTTTACCAAAATTTCTAGAAAAGCTAATAAATCTTACTTTTTTATCCTTTTTTCTAAGCTCTTTTACTTTGTCAATAGATTTATCCTTGCTACCATCATCAATAAAAAGCATTTCATAATCATACTTATCAGATATACTATCTACAATCTTTTTAGTTTCTTTATAAAAAAGTTCTATAACCTCTTCTTCATTATACATTGGAACTATTATTGATAACTTCTTCATAAATTTTCCTTCCTTTTTATAATATATTTTTTAATAGCCTCTCATTCATAATTTATCTTAATATACGCATATATGAACCGTATCATCTTCAAATATTAATTGTTCTTTAGAGAAACTTGTCCAATTTTTCATACTAAAATATTCTGTTAATTCTTCATTTTGATTTATTTCTGTTAAATTCTCATCTAAGTAATATTGCACACAGTCCTTTCTAGCATATGTTGTACAAATCGATTTTATTGTAAAAGAATTGTTAGAATAATTTAAAAATGTATTTTCACGTTCTCTATCACTATAAAATGCAACTTTAGTAATCTTCTTTTGTTCTGTTTCTTCGTATTTTCTTATTGTGCTTGCTATGTTTTGCAACTCTTCTTTTTCTAACTTATTTGAGTTATATATCATTATACCATTATTTATATAATTAAATGAATTTATACAAAAAATAGAAATTGAAAAAATAAGAATTATTATCCTTTTATATATCTTATCATTTTGCGTTAAAGATTTTACTAAAATAATTATCGAAATTCCAATAATTGAGCCTATAGACGTTATTGTCCTAGCCTCTATTGATATATACTTTCCAAGTAATGGTGGTATTGAGCAAGATAAAATAGCAATTAGTACCACAAATAAATAATCTAATATGTTTTCCAATTTTTTAAAAATCAATAATAGAATAAGTGAAACTACAATAACAGTTGGAATGAAATAATTTGAAAATAAATTCCAAGTAGTTTCCATTGCTTGTTTTGATACATCAAAAACTAGAAATATATAATTTCTACTAAAATCAATTCCACCTATTCTTGAATCGGTTGTTCCTAAAATCTTATTTACACCTTTTACTGTTATAATAACTACTGCTAGTGTAACTAATGAAATTAATATTACCCAAAATAGTTGTCCGCCATTCCCTTATATTAAATTTTTTGCTTTTCTCTTTATGTTTTTCAAGTACAAATAATAATATGGATGTAGTGATGAATATATTTAATATACCTTGATAACAAATCCCTGCAATTATAACAAGTAAAAATGAAATTGGTACTTTTCTATCCATAGTTAGTTTTTTCGCAGCCAATATACAAAGGAATTTTCCAAGTACAATTAT
Source organism: uncultured Clostridia bacterium (assembly GCA_947631315.1). GTDB lineage: Bacteria > Bacillota > Clostridia > TANB77 > CAG-508 > CAG-793. The sequence goes on from CANRLA010000027.1 coordinate 14,460, forward strand.
CCCACTTTCTACATAAGCAAAGTGTTCTACTGATAATGGATTAAATACAAAAAGATAAGAACCTAAGAGCTTTATTATCTTTATATTTATATTATCTTTATCATCACTTATTGCTTTATATAAAATATAGACTGATAAGCTTAAGAAAATTATACCAAACATTGCACTTATAACTGTTAATACTGTGACTGGAATATTTAATAAATTTCCTATATATAAATACGCTCCTGTCACTAACCTTCCATCTATAAAAAACGTTTTACTATTGTAATCTTTTTTTACTAGTACATTATAAGTATCCGGTACTGTATGAAATCTAATGAAATTAAAACACAAAATTACACTTACTAGTAAAATTAATAGGAACGTTAATAAATTCTCTTTTTCTTTACATATATCTTTTATTTTATCTTTCATTATGTATTAGTATGACTAAATCACATTTTAATTGGTACGATTTTTATCAGATAAACATTTTAACTTAGTATGATTTTGTCATATCCTCCTTGGTTCAAATTATACTTGTTTTATATCATAATCTACTCTAATATTGCAACCATTAATTGATTAAGGCTTTAAAGATGTAATTGGAATAATATATATACCAGTATCCGGATCTTTTACAACCGCTTCATAATGTCCAACAATTATACACATAAATTTTGGTTTTTTCTTAGCATTATTGTAAAATGTAGTTAGACTTTTTTTAGCTTCTTCAATTCCCTTTGAAGTTAATTTTATTTCTACCGCACCATATTCTCCGTCTTTAAATTCCAATATACTATCAACTTCATCTCCTGATGTATTATCTCTAAAATGATACAATTTTCCATCTAAAAAGTCCATATATATTCTTAAATCTCTTTCAACTAATGCTTCAAATAATAATTCAAAAGTATTGTGATCTAGAAGTAATTTTTGAACAGTTAAATCTAGACACGCAGATGCAAGAGAAGGGTCTGTAAAGTGTCTCTTATAAACCTTTCCTACTCTATTAGAAGAACGATAATTTATACTAAAT
>CANRLA010000028.1 GCA_947631315.1 uncultured Clostridia bacterium
GCGAATGTAGGATTAAATAAAGAATCATGGGGAAAAAATACAACACTTTATTATTATGACGCTGCCACATACAGCACGGTAGATTTAAGAGCAGCAGCATTTGAAAAGCAAAAAGATAAAAATGTTGAAGACAATGACCCTGGATATGATAGACAAGAATCTGAAAGAATAGAAGACTATTTAGATAATGATACAGGGGCATTTAAATTTAATGGGAATAACTATATAGAAATAAAAAGTGATAATGGATTTGATTTTTCGAACGGATTTACCTTTGAGTTTTATGGAAAAATTTTAAATAATTCTCCTTCGATTAGGGAAAATGATGGTTTTATTGGACTTATTGGATTTTGGAATGGCGAATTTGATCAACAATGTTCTGTTAGACTGGGGTATGAAAAAAATGCGCAGAGTGTATATTATTCATTAGTGTCGGAAAGTTTAAGTGGTGGAAACTATGGTAGTTGGAATAATCCGAGTAGCCCTTGGAACCAAATGTGTTATATTGATGATATTTTAGATAAAGATTTTTACGTTGCAATAACAATGAATCCTTCTAAGGGCGATACGGTTTCTCAGGAAATTTTTATTGGTGTTGAAGATGGTGTTGAGTCTCAGTTAAAGAAGTATTCTGGATGGCTTTCAAAGGAGTATTATGATAGTTTTTTGGATAGGGTAAAGAATTTGAATTATCTAGAATTTGGAAGATGCTCGATGCAAGTTATGGGTAATTGGGATTATACGAAGGGATTATGCTATTCAGCAAGAATATATGAAAAAGCATTAAGTGAAGAAAATGCGAAAGAAAATTACGAAGTAACGAAAGATTTTCATAAATATATAATAGATAGTAAAAATAAATAAAAAAATAAATCATATAAATAGCTCTAAATAAGCAATTTATATGATTTATTTTTATTGTTATTTCTATTGAAAAAACTCAAAAAATGTAATAAAATAGAACAAATGTCTAAAAGGAGAAAAATTAAGTGCAAGTAAAAGAAATTAAAGAAGAATTAACGTATATAGAAAAAGTAAAAGAAATTAATGAAAATAAAAAATTAAAATATTATATTTTAACAATGGGATGCCAATTGAATGAAAATGATTCTGAAAAAATAGCAGGAATGTTAGAAAAGATGAATTATGAAAGAACACAAGAAATGCAAGAAGCTGATTTAATAATATTCAATACCTGTTGCGTAAGAGAAAATGCAGAAGAACGACTTTTTGGAAAAGTAGGAGAAGTTAAGAAACAAAAAGAAGAAAAGGGTACAATTATAGCAATTGGCGGTTGTATGATGCAAGAAGAGCATGTCTTAAAAAAGATAAAACAAAGTTATCCTTACGTAGATATTATTTTTGGAACACATACTCTTCACAAATTGCCACAAGACTTATATGAAGCATTAAAAGAGGATAAAAAAATAAGAGATATAATAGACATAGAAGGACAAGTAATAGAAGGACTTCCAATTTGTAGAGATGATAAAATAAAAGCATCTGTTGCAATAATGAATGGATGCAACAATTTTTGCACCTATTGTATTGTACCTTATGTAAGAGGAAGGGAAAGAAGCAGAAATCCTCAAGATATAATAAATGAAGTTGTGGAACTTTCAAAAAAGGGATATAAAGAAATAATGCTACTTGGACAAAATGTTAATTCATATTTAGTAAGCCAAAAAGCAAAAGGAGAAGATGTTAATTTTAAAGTTGTAGTGAACAACAAAGAAATGTTAGTAAATTCATTTGCTACGCTTTTAATTGCGTTAGATGAAATTGAAGGAATTGAAAGAATAAGATTTATATCACCACATCCAAAGGATTTTACAGATGATGTTATAGATGCAATCAAAAATTCAAAACATATTTGCAAACAAATCCATCTTCCACTCCAATCAGGAAGCACTAGAATTTTAAAAGAAATGAATAGAAAATACACAAAAGAAGAGTATTTAAGTTTAGCAGAAAAAATAAAAAAAGAAATACCAAATATAGTATTTTCAACTGATATAATTGTAGGATTTCCTGGTGAGACAGAAGAAGATTTTGAAGATACCTTAGATGTAGTAAGAAGAGTAAATTTTGAGCAAGTATTTATGTTTATATTTTCAAGAAGAGTAGGAACAGTTGCTGATAAAATGGAAAATCAAATTCCTGAGGAAATTAAGCATAAAAGATTTAATAGACTAAAAGATTTAGTAGAAAATCAAATGAAAATACAAAATGAAAAATATGTAGGAAAAGAAGTACAAATATTAGTTGAAGGAAAAAGTAAAAATAATGACAAGATGTTAACTGGAAGAACAGTATCTAATAAAGTTGTTAATTTTGAAGGTACAGAAGATTTAATAGGAAAGGTTATCAATGTTAAAATAGTTTCAGAACATCAATGGTATTTGAAGGGAAGTGTAATTGCTTGATTTATAAGTGGCCATATTATATAATTGCACATATATATCTATCAAAAAATCTTAAATAAAATATGAAAGGTTTATGGGTATCCTCTTAAAAACCTAAATCTATTATACAAGGAACTAAAAATGTCAGAATTGAAAGACGAAAAAGACCAAGATAAAGCAGAAATAAATCAAGTAGATAGTAATGCAGAAACAGAAAAAAATCAAGAAAAGACAGAAAAAGAAAATAAAAAAATAACAAATAGTGAGTCAACAGATAAAAAATTTGATTTTGATAAATTTTCTCCAATGATGCAACACTATTTAGCGACTAAAGAAAAATACAGTGACTGTATACTATTTTATAGACTAGGTGACTTTTATGAAATGTTTTTTGATGATGCAATAAATGTTTCAAAAGAACTTGAATTAACGTTAACAGGCAAGAATTGTGGTCAAGAAGAAAGAGCACCTATGTGTGGAGTTCCTTTTCACGCCGCAGATATTTATATAAATAGATTGGTCGAAAAAGGTTATAAAATAGCCATTTGTGAGCAATTAGAAGATCCAAAACAAGCAAAAGGTATAGTAAAAAGAGATGTAATTAAAGTTGTAACTCCTGGTACTATTTTAGATGGGAATATCTTAGAAGAAAAAAAGAACAATTTTATAATGAGCATATACAAAGAAGGAATTTTCTTTGGAATGGCAGTATGCGATATTTCCACAGGAGATTTTTATGCAACTGAGATAAAAGAGGATAACAACTTTCAAAAATTGTTAGATGAGATTTCAAGATATAACCCATCTGAATTGATTATAAATTCTATGCTTAACGACTCTTTAGAAGAAATAAAAACAATTAATCAAAGATTTAATTGTTATATTTCAGCGAAAGAAGATGCAATATTTTCTACAAATTTGGAAAATATATTAAATATAGCTGAAGTTGTAAATAGAGAAGGCGAAGTTTATAAAAACTTTGATAAGAAAACACTTACAATTCAGGCTATAAATGGTTTATTGTACTACATAGAGGATACACAAAAAGAAAAACCTGAAAATTTAAATAAAATATTAGTTTATGAATCTACAAAATATATGGCACTGGACATCAATGCAAGGAGAAACCTAGAACTTACTGAAAAATTAAGAGATAAGTCAAAAAAAGGAACTCTATTATGGGTATTAGATAAAACTTCAACATCAATGGGCGGAAGGCTTTTAAGAAGATGGATTTCAGACCCACTTGTAGATGTAAATGATATTAACGACAGATTATACAGTGTTAAAGAACTAAAAGAAAATGATGTTTTAAGAGATGACATTGTTGAGTCTTTGAAAAATGTTTATGATATAGAAAGATTAGCTGGAAAGATTTCTTATGGATCAGCAAATGCTAGAGATTTAATTTCACTTAAAAATTCTATTTCACAATTGCCTGACCTAAAAGATACTATTAAAGGAGTAAGTTCAAACTTATTGCATAATTTATATATGCAACTAGATACATTAGATGATATTTATAATTTAATAAATATATCAATAGTTGACGACCCACCATTGCAACTTAAAGAAGGTGGTATCATCAAAAAAGGATATAATGAAGAAGTCGATAGATTAATTGATGTTACTACAAATGGAAAGAAATATTTAATAGATATTGAATCAAGGGAAAAAGAGCAAACAGGAATTAAAACTTTAAAAATAGGATATAATAAAGTATTTGGATATTATATAGAAGTAAGCAAATCTTTTATAAATAAAGTTCCACAGGACAGATTTATCAGAAAACAGACTTTAACCACCGGAGAAAGATATATAACAGAAGAGCTTAAAAACTTAGAAAATCAAATAGTTGGAGCACAAGAAAGAATAATAAATTTAGAATATGAGATTTTTTCTAACATTAGAGATGAAATTGAAAAAAATGTTAAAAGATTACAACTTGCTGCAAATATTATTTCTAAAATAGATGTACTTTGCTCATTTGCTAGAGTTGCTAAGGAACAAAACTATGAAATGCCAATAGTTGACGATTCAGACATAATTGATATAAAAGATGGAAGACATCCAGTTATTGAAAAAATATTAGATACAGGAGCTTTTGTAGAAAATGATTCATATTTGGATAGTAATGAAAATAGATTAAATATAATTACTGGACCTAATATGGCTGGAAAATCAACTTATATGAGGCAAGTTGCTTTAATTACCTTAATGGCGCAAATTGGTTGTTTTGTACCAGCAAGAGAGGCTCATATTGGAGTTGTAGACAAGATTTTTACAAGAGTGGGTGCTTCAGACGACCTAAGCATGGGTGAAAGTACATTTATGGTTGAAATGATGGAAGTGGCAACTATTTTAAAAAATGCAACTTCAAAAAGTTTAGTTATATTAGATGAAATAGGCAGAGGAACATCAACTTATGATGGAATGTCAATAGCATGGTCAGTTGCAGAATATATTTCTAAAATTAAAGCAAAAACATTATTTGCAACTCATTACCATGAGCTTACAAAATTAGAAGGAACGCTAGAAGGTACTAAGAACTATCATGTAGCAGTTAAAGAAAGAGGAGAAGATGTAATTTTTCTAAGAAAGATTTTAGAAGGCGGAACGGATGAAAGTTATGGAGTTCATGTTGCAAAACTTGCAGGAGTTCCAAAAGATGTAAGTATAAGAGCAAATGAAATATTAAAAAGCTTAGAAAGAAAAAGTATATTTAAAGAAGGAACAAAAACAAAATCAGAAAGACAAGAAGAACAAGGACAACTTAGTATGTATAATTTTAAGCTTGCAGAAATTGCTCATGAATTAGATTTAATAAAATTAGAAGAAGTAACACCAATAGATGCTTTAAATATTTTATCTAAAATTAAAGAAAAAATGAGATAGAAAGGAATACTTATGAAAATATTTTATCAAGGAAAAGAAGTCGGAATGGACAGCAGTATCAAGAGAGTTATAGATATGTTTAATAGCGATATAAAACTATCTCCCAAAAAAATTATTGCTTGCAAATGTAATAATGAAGTAAAATCGCTTGATTATGAAATAAATGAAGGAGACCAAGTAGAAGTTTTAGATGTTACCAGTCAAGATGGATTAATGGTTTATATTAGAGGAGCATTGTTTATAATGGCAAAAGCTTTTCATGAGCTTTATCCAAAAGCACAAGTTATTGTTAATTTTCAATTAGCTAATTCAATGTTTTGTGAGATTGACAATATGGAATTAACAGATGAAATGATTGAAAATGTTAGAAACAAAATGCAAGAAATAGTAGAAAAAGATTTACCTATAACTAAAAAAGAATTTACAAAAGATGAAGCTAAAGAATTTTTTGAAAAAGAAAATACTTTAAGAGGGCTTCTTCAATTAGGAAACAAAGAAAAAGAAACAGTAACACTTTATTTTTGTGAAGATTATTATAATTATTTTTATGGAGTTATGCCAATTTCAACTGGATTTGTTGATGTATTAGATATAAAGAAATACAAAACAGGATTTTTAGTAAGATATCCTAACCGTTCAAATCCTCAAGAACTTGGAGAATTCAAAGAAAGTAAGAAATTTTTAGCAACTTTAAAAGAGTATGATGATATAAATTCACTTATGAATGTCAAAACAATTTATCACATAAATAATAGAATAGAAAAAGATGGAGGAAAAGATTTAATTCTTACATCAGAAGCACTCCTAGAAAAAAAGATTGCAGAAATAGCAGATATGATTGCTAAGAAAAAAGGATTAAAAATGGTTCTAATTGCAGGACCTTCTTCATCAGGTAAAACAACATTTGCAAAAAGATTAGGAACTCAGCTTAAAGTTAATGGTTTAAAGCCAGTAACAATTGGAACAGATAACTATTTTGTAGAAAGAAAAGATACTCCAAGAGATGAGAATGGAGAATATGATTTTGAAACAATAGATGCTTTAGATTTAGATTTATTTAATGATCATTTAACTAGATTAATAAATGGTGAAACCATAGATACACCAACATTTGATTTTAAAGTTGGTACAAAGAGATATGATGGAAAACATTTTATGAGTTTAGCAGATGACGAAATACTTGTAATTGAGGGAATCCATTGTTTAAATGATAAATTAACTGCATCAATTCCAAAAGAAAATAAATTCAAGATTTATATAAGCGATTTAACAGTTTTAAATATAGATTATTACAATAGAATTTCTACAACAGATACGAGATTAATTAGAAGAATAGTAAGAGACTACAATTATAGAAGTTATTCTGCCCTAGATACTATTTCAAGATGGCCATCAGTAAATAATGGGGAAAATAAAAATATTTTTCCATATCAAGAAGAAGCGGATGCTATGTTTAATAGCTCGTTAGTATATGAACTTGCAGTTTTATCAAAGTATGCAATTCCTTTACTAAGAAAAATAGATAAAGATAAAAAAGAATATTCAGAAGCAAAAAGATTAATTGCATTTTTGGAATATTTTAAAGAAATTGAAGATGAAAGTCCAATACCAAATAACTCAATACTAAGGGAATTTATAGGTGGAAGTGTTTTTGAATATTAAGTTATAGCAGAATTTACTTTTAAAAATTATATAAAATAAGTGAATGGAGAAAATAATGGTAAAAGAAAAAATAAAAAATTTATTAGATATTCTTAAAAAAAGTATAAAAAGATTTCCAATCACAACAATATCAATATATTTGCTAACAGCAATTTATGCAATATGTATAGGAAATAATTGGGTGGATTGGGATGTAATAATTAGAATAACAACATTTACATCAATATTTGCAATAACAACATTTTTAATAGAAACTTTAGCAACGAGTAAAAAAAGTAAAATTATATATTATATACTGGCGATAATATGGTCAGCTATTTCAACGATATCAGTATATACAAAAGGAGATGTGCTGGGATTATCTAATGAATTATTTATACATTTTGTAGGTAGAGTAATTAGTTGTTATGTGATATCAATAATAATTTTGAGTCTATATTATAACTTCAAAAAATCAGAAAAAGATTTTGGAGAATATTTAACAGGAGTTGTAATAAGCACATTTAAAACAAGCATAATATATGGAATTTTAGCAATAGGTCTTTCTATAGTAACATCAATTTTTATATTCTTGATATTAAATGGAAGAGACTATATTTTACTAGCAAGAATAGAGATATTGCTACTTGGAATGTATTATGTACCAACAATTATGTACTCATTATATAATCAAGAAGGAAAGCCAGGAAAATTTGCAAAAATTGTTATAAAATATGTTCTAGGAACATTAGTAATGACAGCATTTGCAATAATTTATATATACATATTAAAAATATTTATTTTAAGAAATATACCATCAAACCAAATATTTAGAATTCTTGCATCACTTTTTGTAATAGGTCTTCCAATATGGACAATGTGCTCATCTTTTAATGAGGGAAAAACATTTGATAAAATAAACGACAAAATGCCATTATTATTTATACCATTTATATTTTTACAAATGTATTCAATAGGCGTAAGAATTGGCGAAAATGGTATAACAGAAGCAAGATATTTATGTGTAATGTTAATTATTTTTGAAATAATTTATACAATAATATACATTAAAAATAAATCAAATATAGCAACAAATTTGCTAGTAATAGTTGCTTTTACAGTAATTTCAACTATAGCACCTTTTGTAAATATGTTTAAAATATCTGTAACAAGCCAATATGGCATATTTAAAACATATAATCAAAGAGAAAGTATGCTTACTAAAGAAGAAAAAAATAAAATGTATGGAGCATATCGTTACTTAAAAAGTTCAGTAATAGGAAAAGAATATATAGAAGGTTATAATTTAGAAGACGAAGAAGAAAAAAATTATTATTCAAATGATGATGAAGTTGAGATATATGCAAATATTGATTTAGAATATATTCCAATAGAAGGATATAAAAAATTATATAAGATTAATGCTTATGAATATTTAGATGACGAAGATTTAAAAATAGACGAAGTATTTAAAAATGTTGATTTTGAAGTTGATAATTCAAGTAAAACAATTAATGTAAACATTGAAAATAAAATAAAAGAATATATAAAATTAGGTGATTCATTAAATAAAAAGTTTAATGATATTAATGAAATCATTGTTGATGATAACAAAAAATTTATACTAAATTATATTCGTATAGAATATGATAAAACAACGAATGAAATAGAAAGTTATAGCATAAATGGATATTTGCTTGAAAAATAAAATGTTAAAATAAAGGAAAAATTAGATGAAACAATTTACAAAAAATGATGAAGGATTTGTCTGTGAAAACTGTGGAAATAAAGTTGAAAAATTAGGGTATACATCACGAGACCATTGCCCAGAATGTTTATGCTCAAAGCATGTAGATAAAATGCCGGGTGACAGAAAAGAAGAATGTCATGGAATTTTAAGACCAATAAAAGTTGAATTAAATTCTAAAAAAGGATATGTGATTATCTATAAATGTGAAAAATGTGGGGAAATAAGGAAAAATAAATCTGCAGAGGACGATAATATGGATCTATTAATAAAGCTGACAGTAGAAGAAAATTAGTGGTAAAAAAGATAATATACTTATTATAGATGTTAACTAAACTTTAATTGCGGTAACGAGGTTTGAAAAAGCAAAAAATTAGAAAGCTAAAGAAAAACGAATAAAGACGAAATAGGAAAGGATAGAAAATGGAAAATTTAGTAAATGATGAAAAGATAGGCATCAATGAAATAAAACCTGATAAAACAAAAAGAATACTTACAGGAGATAGACCAACAGGAAGACTACATATAGGACACTATTTTGGTTCATTAAAATCAAGAGTAGCACTTCAAGATAAATTTGAAACATATATAGAAGTAGCTGATGTTCAAGCATTAACAGATAATTTTAACAATCCTGATAAAGTAAAACAAAATGTTTCACAAATCGTCATGGACTATTTATCAGTAGGAATTGACCCTAATAAAGTAACAATATTATTGCAGTCTCAAATTCCGGAAATAGCAGAACTTACGGTATTTTACTCAAATTTAGTAACGATAGCAAGACTTCAAAGAAATCCAACAGTAAAAACAGAAATAGCGCAGAAAAAAGATTTATTTGGAGAAAGTGTTACATATGGATTTTTGGGATATCCTGTAAGCCAAGCAGCAGATATAACTGCATTTGATGCAAGTTATGTGCCAGTTGGAGAAGATCAACTTCCATTAATTGAACAATGTAGAGAAATAGTAAGAAAATTTAATTCAATATATGGAGAAACTTTAAGAGAACCAGTTGCAGTAATGAGTACAGCAGGTAGAATAAAAGGATTAGATGGCAATGAAAAAATGGGAAAATCATTAGGAAATGCACTTTATCTATCAGATGATTTGCAAACTATCACGGAAAAAGTAATGTCAGCATTAACAGACCCAGCAAGGATAAAGAAAGATGACCCAGGAAATCCTGATATATGTATGGTATATTATTATCATAAATTATTTAGTGATGAAAATACATGTAAAAATGTATGTGAAGAATGTAAAGGTGGAAAAAGAGGATGTGTTGCTTGTAAAAAACAATTAATAGAAAACATAAATAAAACCCTAGAACCAATTAGAGAAAAAAGACATTATTATGAAGAACGTCCAAAAGAGGTTATGGATATACTTATGACAGGAACATCACATGCAAGAAGTATAGCAAAAGAAACTATGGAAAAAGTAAAGAAATCAATGAAACTTGATTATTAATTAAGTAAAAATATAGATTTAAGATGATATGTCATTCATAAATGAAAATAGAAAATCTTATAAAAGGCTAGATAAAGCTAATTATAAGATTTTTTTGATGATATTTAAATTAATTGCCTAAAAATGTCGAAAATAGGCATACGATTTTTATTGACAAATATTAACAAAAAATATAAAATAATCATATTCTTTTTATTATATTTATTTTATTCAAAGAGTCGATTTATTAATTAATAAATTATTTTTTAAAATTAAAAATTATTTTATAAATTCCAATATTAGTATAAAAATAAAAGTATAATATTTTCATGCCAATTAATAATGTGGCTCTTAATTTTTATGTTCAAATAAAATATATTTAATTCAAAGAAAATTTAGTTCAAGGAGATGTTTATTCATGAAAAATTTAAAATCAGATAAAGACAAGAAAGATATTGAAGAAAAACAACTATTACAACCAAAGATAGATGTAGTATTTCAAAGTTTATTTAATAAAGACAATTTGGAAATAACAAAATCATTTGTAGAGGTATTATTAGAAGAAAAAATAGAAACAATAGAAATAAATGCAGATAAGGATTTAATAAGAGAAAAACCGGAAGATAAATTAGGAGTATTAGATTTAGAACTAAATGTAAATAATAAAGAAAAAATAGATGTAGAGATACAATTAAGTAAAAGAAGTGATTTTATAAAAAGGATATTATGGTATTTAACAAGAATGTATAGTAAGCAAATAAAAAGAGGAGAAAAATATAAAGAACTAAAGAAGGTAATGTTAATAGCGATAGTAGACTTTAATTTGCAAGAAACAAAAGAATTAGAAGAAATGGAAACAATATGGAAGCTGATAGAGACGAAAAATCGTGAAAAGATATTGACAGAGGATATTGAAATACGTATAATTGAGTTACCAAAGGCAAAAGAGATGTATAAAAAGAATAAAAAAGATGAAAAAGCACAATGGATGTTATTCATAGATAATCCAAACTCAGAGGAGGTCAAAGATATAATGAAAGAAAATGAAGAGATAAAGGAGTGCGTAATAAAAGTAAAAGAATTGACAGAAGACGAGAAAATGGAAAGACTAGCATTTTTAAGAGAAAGAGCAAGAATGGATGAAGAGTCATTAAGAGATGAAGGTTATGAGGAAGGAGTAAAAGAAGGAATAAAAGAAGGCAAAAAAGAAGGATTAACAGAAATAGCAAAAAAATTAATAGAAGAAGGAAAGGATATAAAATATATAGTAGACTTAACAGGACTTGAAGAAGAAGAAATAAAAGAACTAACAGAAACAATAACTTTATAATAAAGAAATTATCGAAAAATTTTATAAAGTTAGAAATAATTTTTAAAAATTTATGAAAAAATTCTCTTGACAAATTAAACGGATGTTTGTATAATAATACAAACAAAAGTTTTATATTGTTAGGAGATTTTTTATGATTACTACTTTGCATATTAAAAATATAGGAATAATAGATGATTTATGCGTTGAGCTTAATTCAGGATTTAATGTTTTTACAGGAGAAACAGGTGCTGGAAAAACATTAATAATTGATGCAATTAACATTATTTCAGGTGGAAGATTTTCAAAAGAAATAATAAGGAAAGGCGAAGAATATTCTTTTATGGAACTTAATTTATTTTTACCAAATAATGAAAATGCAATAGATGGAAATGTTATTGTAAGTAGAGAAGTTCACTCTAATGGAAGAAACTCATGCAAAATTAATGGAAGACTTGTAACTGTTACAGAATTAAAAGAATTTATGAATTCAGTAATAGATATTCATGGTCAAAATGATAATCAAAAAATACTAAATTCTAAATATCATATCAAATACTTAGATGACTTCGCAGGAAGCGGGTTATTAAGTGAGCAAAAAGAATATAAAGACTTATTTTTTAAATATAATGAGTTAAAAAATAAGTTAAAAGAAAACTTAGGAGACGAAAAAGAAAAGCAAAGAAGATTAGACCTTCTTCAATACGAGTTTGATGAAATAGATAAAGCAAAACTTAAAGTCGGAGAAGAAGAATCATTAATTGAAAAAAGAAATTTATTTATAAATTTTGAAAAAATATCAACTAATTTAAATGAGGCTAATGCTAATATAGAAAAATCAGTAGAAACAGTAAGCAATGGTGTAAAAGCATTAGAGAAGATAGAAAGCATTGACAAAATTTATAGCCAAAAATTAGAAGAACTTAAAAATATATATTATGAATTAGAAGAGTTTTCAAGAGATATAAGTTATTTAGACTCTGATATGTTTTATGATGCAAACGAGCAAAATGAGATAGAAGAAAGATTAGATTTGATATTTTCACTTAAGAGAAAATATGGAAATAGTATTGAAGAAATCTTAGAATATAAAAACAAAATCGAAATGGAAATTGATAGAATTAATAATTTAGATGAAGTAAATAGAAAAATTAGAAAAGAGTTGGAAAATATAACGAATTTAATGAAAGAAAAATCAGATAAAATGCATGAACTAAGAGTAAAAACTAGCCAAATATTATCTGAAAAAATTAATCTTGAACTAAATGACTTAGAAATGCCAAATGCCAAATTTATGATAGACATAAAGACATTAGATGAATTTAATAAAACAGGATTAGATGATGTAAACTTTTTAATTTCAACCAATTTAGGAGAAGATGCAAAAGAGTTATCTAAAATAGCATCAGGAGGAGAAATGTCAAGAATAATGCTTGCTATAAAAACAGTTCTTGCAGATACTGATAGTACACCAATATTAATTTTTGATGAGATAGATACAGGAATAAGCGGAAAAGCAGCAAAATCAGTTGGACAAAAACTAAAATTAATAGGAAAAGGACATCAAGTAATTTGTATCACACATCAACCAAGCATTGCCGCAAAAGGAGATTACAATTATTTTATAAGTAAGAGTGTAAATAAACAAAGAACACATACAGAAATAAGAAAACTAGAAGAAGATGAAATAATAGATGAAATAGCAAGAATATCTAATGGAGACATTACAGATATCGCAAAGAAACATGCAATAGAACTTAGAAAATCTGCTTAATCATGATTAGGATTTATTTTACTTTATTATTTACAAAAAAATCTTCTTATGATAATATTAGAAAAATTAGAAATTCATTATTATAAGGAGGAATCATGACTGAGGCTGATAAAAATTTTATAGATACCTGTAAAGAAATTTTGGCACACGGATATTCCTCAGAAGGTACTGGAGTCAGAACTAGATGGGAAGATGGAACGGAAGCAAATTATATATCTGTTGTTGGAATTACTAATAAGTATGATGTTGAAAAAGAATTTCCAATGATTACGTTAAGAAATAACACAAATACAGTAAAAAGAGCAATCGATGAGATTTTATGGATTTGGCAAAAAAAGTCTAATAATGTAAACGAACTTAATTCTCATATATGGGATCAATGGGCAGATGAAAATGGTACAATTGGAAAAGCTTATGGATATCAATTTGCCAAGAAATATTCTTTTAAAACAAAAGAAGGAATAAAAGAAATGGATCAAGTAGATTTTGTATTATACCTATTAAAAAATGACCCTGCTAGTAGAAGAATAGTAACAAATCTATTTAATCATGAAGAATTAAAAGATATGAATTTGGAACCTTGTGCATATGGAACTCAATGGTTAGTAAAAGAAGGAAAACTTCACTTAATACTAAATCAACGTTCACAAGATATGCTTGCTGCTAATGGCTGGAATACTATGCAATATGCAGCATTACTTCATATGTTTGCAAAAGTATCAGGTTTAAAAGTAGGAACTCTTACACATAATATAGGAGACTGTCATATATATGATAGACATATTCCATTAATAGAAAAATTAATTGAAGCAAAGCCAATGGATGTTTCTCCACAACTTATTATACATAATGACAGTAATAATTTCTATGATTTCAAAGTAGAAGATTTTGAAATTCAAGGTTATGACTATAATAAAGATATCAAACTAGGAAAAATTCCTGTAGCTATATAAATAATAAAAATAATTAACAAACAATTTAATATATAAAAAATTTTTAAGATATAAGAAAAAATTAAGATTTAATATATAAGAAAAATTTAGTAGTTTAAATGGAGAGAAATAATGTTAAGTTTAATTGTTGCAAAAGCTAAAAATAATATAATAGGAAAAGATAATCAATTAATATGGCATATTCCAGAAGACTTAAAAAGATTTAAAACATTGACCTCAGGACACACCATAATAATGGGAAGGAAAACATTTGAGTCTTTAGGAAGAGTATTGCCTAATAGACATCATGTAATATTATGTAATGATGCACAGATGAATATAGACAATGAAAATGTAGAAGTATTAGAAGATATTTCAATGTTAGATAAATATATTAATGATGAAGAAGAAAATTTTGTAATAGGTGGAGCTACTATGTATAAGCTGCTCATGCCATATTGCAGTAAAATGTACATAACTGAAATAAATCAAGAATTTGAAGGAGATGTATCATTTCCAAAAATTAATATGTCAGAATGGAAAATAGAATCAAGAGAAAAAGGATTAAAAGATGAAAAAAATCCTTATGATTATGAATATGTAACTTATGTTAGAGTATAAAAAATTTTTTTGTAAAAAGCTTAATAAATATCAAATTAACAAAAAATAAAAAATACAAGCTAATGATTTTTTATAGTTAGAAAATTAATTAGCTTGTATTTAATTTTAAATAAAAAAATGATAAAAAATTATATAAAATAAATTTTAAAAATTCGCCAAGTAAAAAGTTAAATTATAAATTATGAAAAATATGTTAATAGTTTATAAAATTATTTACAAAATGCTTAATTTAAGATATAATTAGGCATATAAAAAGAGTTAGAAAGAAGGAAAAATT
>CANRLA010000029.1 GCA_947631315.1 uncultured Clostridia bacterium
AACGGCACGATGTGGTGGTGTGAGAGGGGATGAAAATTTTAATATGAACTATTAAAATTTTCTACTCTACTCGATTACGCTACTCATTGACTTAATTATTTTTTTTATCTTTTAAGATTATAACATAATTTTAAAATTTATGTAAGAGTTTTTGATAATTTTATTTTACATTTGCTAATTCTTTTTTTGGTTTTAATGTATTATTTATTATCTTTTAAGTAATTAACTATAAACTCTGTTCCATTATCATATTCAGTATTCAATACATTTTTTAAACATTCACTTAATTCTGAACTATTAATAAATTTATTTAGTCTTTGATATATTTTTCTAGGATTTTCGCATTTAAGTCCATATTTATTTTTTATAACATATTTATAATTCCAATTTTCTTGTCCTTTTATATGCCCTGTTATAACAACTGGAGTAGCACTTTGAACTGCTTCTAATATCATATTAGGTCCAGCTTTTGTAAGTATAATATGTGCGTTTTCAAGAAAATCATTCATATTATTAATATAACTATAAATTTTAACATCTTCTGAAATTTTTCTTTCCATTTGCTTGTTTATTAACGTTTCATATAATTTTGTATCTCGTCCACAAATTACAGAGATTGATACATTTTTAATTTTTGAAACCTCTTTTATATATTGAACATTTTTGTTTAGATGTACAGACGGATTAACCAGTAAGATATTTACTTTGTCTTTTATTTTCTTTGGAGTCTTCCTTTTCTTTATATCTTCTCTTATTGGAAAGCCTGACACAAAAATTTTTCTTTCATCTACTCCCTTTTTTATATAATTTTCTTTTACATTTTCAGTTGGTACAAAAATCGCATCTGCATTTTTATCAAACCAAACTCTAGGCGGTCTAACTAAATCAATTACAGTTATATAAAATGGTATATTAATTTTTTCTCTTTTTAGTAAATAAGAAATTGATTTAGTAAACATACTATGTACTGAAATAATTACATCAGGCTTATATTCTTTTATTTCTTTTTTTAACTTTTTCCTAATTCTCATATATACTAAAAAGTGCATTGCATCAGGAAAAATTTGTGTAAGTAAAAATGGTATATAATAAAGCAGTGGAAATTTTGTAGTTATTGGAAGATATGAATTTTCTAATAATGTTCCTAATTTTCCCATCATTGTAAAGCAATCAAGTTGCATAGTTTCATAATTTATATTATTTAATTTCTTTTCAAGTGCATTAGCTGCCGATTTATGTCCATTTCCTGTTCTTTCTGCAGTTAATATCATTATCTTTTTCATAAAGTTCTCACTTTCAATTCTTTTACTAAGCTTATTATATGATAATAATCGATAAAATTCAATATTCATAAATTATAAATTTATTACTAAATAATTTATTTTTTTTTTTTATTATGTTATAATGCAAAAAATAACTAAAATAAGGATGTGTAATTATGATAAAAACTGAAGAAAATCCAAACTTTTTAAACTCATTTTTAGAATACTCTCTAGCATATCAAAGAAAATCAACAAATTCTGTTGATCAATATAATGCAGACCTTAATATGTTTCTAAAATATATGAAATATCACTTTCATTTAACTAATGAAACTGATTTGTCAAAAATTAATATAAATGACTTTTCAATTAGTGACTTAGAAAAAATTACACAAGATGATATACATACATTTATTTCATACTTATCTTTAACAAGAAAATGTGGGCCTGCTACTTGTGCTAGAAAAATATCAACAATTAGAATATTTTTTAAGTATTTAACAATTACGACTAACACAATAAAAAATAATCCAGCACAGAATTTAGAAACTCCAAAATTAAATAAAAGATTGCCTAAATATTTATCACTTGAAGATAGTGAAAAACTATTAAGTTCTTCTGAAAAAGATGAAGATAATAAAAATAAAGAAAGAGATTTTGCCATAATTACACTATTTTTAAACTGTGGATTGCGTTTATCTGAACTTGTTGGAATTAACATCTCTGATATAAATTTTGATGATTGCAAGTTAACTGTTATTGGAAAAGGAAATAAAGAGCGTGCTATTTACTTAAATAAAGCATGCATTGATGCAATAAATAAATATCTTAGTGTTCGACCAACAAATGCAAAAAAAGATTCAAAAAACTCTGATAAAGCACTATTTTTAAGTGGTTATAGACAACGAATTAGTAAAAGAACTGTTGAAAATATTGTATCTAAAGAATTGCAAAATGCAGGTCTTGATACTACTAAATATTCAACTCATAAATTAAGGCATACTGCTGCAACTTTAATGTATAAATATGGTCAAGTTGATATAAGGGCACTCCAAGAATTACTAGGACATCAAAGTATATCAACTACTGAAATTTACACACATGTTGATAATGAACAAGTTAGAAATGCAGTTGAAGCAAATCCTCTTGCAAATTTTAAAGTAAAAAAATAAACTTAAATAGACATTTTCAATTGTATATATTAATCTTACAACATATAAATAAAAGGACTAAAAATAAAATTTTTTGGTTCTTTTTCTTTTGTTCAAACATATTATAATATATAAATTAATTAAGGAGCTAATTTTATAAAAGATGTAAATATAATATTCGGCATTACTGGTGCTTTTAACACCTTTCCAAAAATAATAGAAAAAATAAAAAAACTAACAATTTTGGGAGCAAACATATACCCTGTTATGTCTTATTATTCTTATTATATTTGTAAAAAAATTGATAGAAAATATATAGAAAAAATTCAAGAAATAACTAATCATAAAATTGTTCACACTATAAAAGATGCAGAAGTCCTTCCTAAAAAAATTAATTCTGACTTAATGATAATTGCACCTACTACTGGAAACACAATTGCAAAACTTGCCAATTCTATATCTGATACTCCTATTACTATTGCAGTTAAATCGCATATAAAAAATAGGAAACCTTTAGTTATATTTATTTATACTAATGATGGGTTGAGCTCTAATGCCTGTAATGTAGGAACATTATTAAATAGAAAACATATATTTTTTGTTCCTTTTAGACAAGAAAATCCAATCACTAAACCGTATTCCTTATCATCTGACCCTGAATACATCATAGATACTATAAAATATGCTTTAAAAGGAGAACAAATTGAACCAATTATTTTATAAGATTTTTAAGTCTTTACATATTTAAAAATATTATTATAAAAGATTTTAAATATAATTTGGTTTTATACATAAAAAATGGGTAATTTTTACCCATTTTTCTTAAATTATTATTTAAATAATTACTTTATATTCTGTTTTAAAAATTCAAATATAAAATTATTAAGGTCTCCATTCATTACTCTTTGAACATCCCCTACTTCATATCCAGTTCTATGGTCTTTAACCATAGTATAAGGACAGAATACATATGATCTAATCTGACTTCCCCATGCAATGTCCATTTGAATCCCTTTCAAATCTTCTATTTTTTCTTTATGTTCTTTTTCTTTTAAATTAATAAGTTTAGATTTTAGCATTTTCATTGCAGTATCCCTATTTTGAAATTGGCTTCTTTCAGTTTGACAACTTACAACTATTCCAGTTGGTATATGAGTTAATCTAACAGCAGATGAAGTTTTATTAATATGTTGACCACCAGCACCTGAGGCTCTGTATACATCCATTTTAATATCATCAGGATTAATATATACATCAGCATCCTCAGTTACTTCAGGCAATACTTCAACAGATGCAAATGAAGTATGTCTTCTACCACCGCTATCAAAAGGAGAAATTCTAACTAATCTATGAACACCATGTTCCGATTTTAAATATCCATAAGCATAATCTCCGGAAACAAGAAATGTAACACTTTTAAGACCTGCTTCTTCTCCATCTAAATAATCTAGTTCTTCTACTTTAAAACCATTTGCCTCTGACCATCTTGTGTACATTCTATATAGCATCTCTGCCCAATCTTGGGCTTCAGTTCCTCCTGCTCCTGGATGTATAGTAACAATAGCATTATTCTTGTCATATTTTTCGGATAAAAGAGTAGCAATTTCTAAAGAATCTATTTTACTATCTGTTTCATTTAATAAAGATTCTAACTCTTTTTTTATTTGCTCATCTTCAGATTCTTTTAAAAGCTCAAGCATTTCTTTAATAGTATTAACATCTTTTTCTGTATCTTTAAATCTTTCTATTTTCTTTTTTAAGTCTGTAATTTTCGCCAATACATTTTTAGAATTTTCTGTATCATTCCAAAAATCTTGGCTTTCAGTTTCTTTTTCTAAATTTTTTATTTCATTTTCAATTTCAGATACATTAATGGATTTGTCAATTTCAGCAATTCTTTTAATCTGATTTTGATTTTGTTTTTCAATTTCTTCTATTTCAAACATATTCTCACCTTTTTATAATAATAATTAAAAATTAACTCCAAAGAATATCTTTGAAAGGAAACTCCTAAAAGGATAATCATATTCATTTAAATCACTTAATAATTCATCTCTATTAAATGGAATGTCTTTAATCTCTATATTTACATCATCATTAATATCTAATAATGTATATCTTGTAATATTATTGTGTCTGCAACCACTTGAACCCATATCAATTAAATGCACTTTTCCCTCATCAATGTTAAAATCTCTATGCTCGTGTCCAACAAATATATAGTCATAATCTAGGTTTTTAACTATATTATTTACATCACCATTTTTCAATATTTCTAAGCTGTAAAAAGGTAATTTTTTTGTATCATCTTCAATTAAAAAATGTTCAAATAAAAATTTCTTACCATTGATATTTTCTTCAATTATGCATTTGCAGTTATTTAAAAAAGCCATCTCATCATCAGTTAAACTTTCTCTTATCCAATCATAATGTCTTTTTTCTTCATCTTGAATACTTTTATCAATTTCAGTACCGTAAATTAAATTAAGTTCATTATTGCCTAGAACCATTTCAATATTATTATTCATTACTAAATCAAGACAATCTTTTGATTTTGGTCCTAATCCAACAACATCACCTAAACATATAATTCTATCTACATTATTCTTTTTTATATCATCTAATATTGACTTTAGTGCTGGTACATTACCATGTATATCTGTAAAAATAGCTATTTTCATATTTTATATAATTCCTTTCTAAATTTGTTTTACATTTATATAATATCATAAAATTATAAAATTTTAAACTTTTTTATAATAAATCTCCGGTTTCATCAAGAATTAACAATATCATTTCAGATGCAGACCATATATGTGTAGGAGAAATTTTTTCTTTAGAATAGTTTTCATCTATAATTCTAATTTTATCATAATTAGCCTCACTTGCATCTTTCTCCCAAGAAAGCGGATATAATTTACTATTAACTATTAATTTACCTTTTTTATTAGAGGTGTGATAATTGGCCCATCCTATATATGGATAGTTTTCATTTGCATTTATTGGAATTTGAGAATCTTTATTATTCCACCACGTTAAATTTGAATACATATCATTTAAATCTTTATAGTTGAATTTACATTCTTTTCCTAATGATTTCAGTCCAAATTCATACCAAATATTTTGATATTTATATTGACTAGAAAAATCTGTTTTTCCATATAAATAATAACCATTTGGATTACTATTTGCTATTTTTTCCGCTTCCTGCTCAATTTTATTAATTAAATCTACATTCTTATTTTCTTGCGTTGAAATCATATAAAGTAATTCGCCTAAATTATCTGTGTCATTTTCATTTGCATTTTGTCCGTCATATACTTTATCTATTGATGAAATCCATTTAGATATTAAATCTGTATTATTTGTTTGTTTTAGTACCATACAAGCCATTGCAGCATCTCTATAAAATGGTTCATTATAAGATATTACATTGGGATTTAGTTTACCATCCTTTATATTAAATAAAATTTCACTGTATAAAACTTTTTTAAGTTCTTTATACTTTTGTTTATCAAAAGTATAAAGATTGATATCAATCTCTGTGCCATCTATTGTGTCATTTTCTCCATTTGACTGGATATACACGCCTTGATTATTTTCATATATTTTTATATATTTTCCATCATTCTCTTTTATTAGCACTGTATATTCATTTGGAATAATTAAATATTTACTCATATTAAATTGTTTTATAATTCTTCCGTCGTCTACATCTATTAATTTGTTATCCTTAAATAAAATTTTTCTTCTATTCCCCATTCCAAACAGATAAAAATCAATATTTGGCAAACCATCATATATTGTACAATTATGTTCATTTATAAAATTTTTATATTCTTTTACATATTCAAGATAAGAATCAACTTCTACCGTATAATTATTAATGAAATCACTATAATTTTCACTTACACTTATGTCTTTAATATCAGCATACTTTTCTACTACTTCTTCATTCAATGAATAATTACTTTCTAAATTAATTCCAAATATTTTTTTATAGTGTGGAATTGTTTCTATTTCAACAAATACTGATTCTATTACTATAAAACATAAAGCAGCACTTATAAAATATTGCCATTTATTTGTACTATCTTTTGACGACTTTGCTTTTTTTACATAACGTATAAAAAGATTTAATATTGCTAAGACAAATATTATAACAATAACTGAAATTATAATTAAAAAATAAATATTGAATTTTTCTGCAAAATAATTTTTCTCTAGAAGCTTAGAAACAATTTGTATAACATTAAGAAATTCTTTATTATTTATAATAATTTCAGATATTAGCATTATAATTAAAAATGATATTGATGCTTTTATATTTATCTTATTTTCACTCTTATAATTAATTCCAAATAGTAAAAAAATTAAATATAAAAAGTGTAATGAATATAGAAAACAACATGTATTACCATAAATACAGTGAAGTATAAAATTAAATAAAAATGTTAAAATTAATCCTATATTTATGTATTTATTATTTTTAAAATTTTTCAGTGTATAAATTAAAGTAAATATTAAGAATAAAGAAACAATAACTAAGTTCCACAATGGTATATTTTCAAATGTTATTATTTTATCTTTTTCATTCAGTTTTACATTTGATGATATAATAGAATTAATACAAGTATCATTTATTACATTTTTTAATTTATTTAAATCTAAAGAAAAATCCATATATACTTTTTCTTGACTTGCACTATTTAATGGATTGATAATCGTAGGCGTGTTTTGCCATATAAAATTTTGCAAATTACTTATAATTAAAAATGATATACAAATTATAATATTTATACAAAATAAATCTTTAAAGTCTACCTTTTTTGAAATCAATAATACAAGACACCCTATTAAGAATACTACATAATTAGTAATAACAATTGATAAAGAAAGAAGTCCTAAAAAGCTAAGTATAAATAAATCTCCCTTTTTCCACTCTCCTTTTAATTTTTTTGCTATAAAATACCAAAGGAATAATAAGGCTAATGCTGAAATATTATAAACTTCTATTCCGCCTGTAAACATAAAGCTAGCAAATGTAAAACCATAACACATTGAGAGTAATATATTTATTTTTTCTTTATTGCAATATAAAGATATTATTTTATATACTATAGCAACCGAAAGTGCACTTACTATAGAAGAAATAATTACCAAAGCAAGCATTTTATTTTGTGTTATTCCCTTTATAATAAAGTAAATTGGTTGCATTATAATAACGAATAAAGGATGAACAGATAATCTATAATGATTTATTAATATAGTACTTATATCGTTAATAACTCTTGCTGTATCAGCGTCAAATAATAAATTCATTGTATTGATAAAATTATAATTAAATGTTAATTGTATTCCTAAAACTAAATAAAAAATTAGAAAAAAATTAAATATTAATTTTTCTTTTTTTTCTATTTTCATTTTTTTACATATAGTTAAAGCATTATGCATAAATAATTCCTCCCATATAAGTTACATACAACATAGTACTTATAACTAGTATTTTGTCACTATAAATTATTTCTATTGGATCACCTGAGTTTTCCTTTTCTATATCTAAACTATATCTCATAATTATAAAAATAACGAAAATAATACTAAACATCAATAAATATATAGATTTATTAACATTTGTAAGTGACATAATACACCATAATGAGTAAAATATAATTGAAGATGTTAAAAATACAAACATATACTTATCAATAAATTTTTCTGAGTAATATTTTAGTACTTTTCTAGTTGATTTATTATTTTGCTTTAGCTCACCATGTCTTTTTCCTAAAGCCATATATAACGAAATTGATAACACTGTTAAATATAACCAACCTGATATATTAACTGAGGTAATAACCCCTCCATAAAATACCCTTATTACATAAAACATTGCTAAAAGTATTATATCTATAATTGCCACATTTTTTAGATATTTGCTATATAATATATTAAGTATAAAGTATGCAGATATTACAATTGAAGAATATAAAAATTCATTAAACTTATATATTTTAAATTTTAATAATAAAATTTGAATTCCAATTACTAAAAAGCACAAAAATATCATAATTGTAATCGCTTTAAATTTTGATATCTCTGTAGAAGCTATTGGCCTATTTCTTTTAGTAGGATGCTTTCTATCATAATCAATATCAATTAAATCATTAAGTATATAAATACTTGATGCTAATATGCAAAAAGTTATAAAACCAATAACACTTTTTATATTCATTTCTAAATTTAATAAATTACCACTAAAAAATAATGGTAAGAAAATTAGAGCATTTTTTAGGTAATGTTTAATTCTAAATAATTTTAAATATTTTTTCATACATATCACACCCCATATTTAAGTTAAGTATTACTTGTCTTCCTTTAATCCTAACACTGCCACACACTCCACATGGCTTGTGTAGCAAAAATTATCAACTGGAGTAATTGAATCAATATTATAGACTTCTTCTAATTTTTGTAAATCTCTCATCAATGTAGCTGGATTACAACTAATATATACAAGCCTTTCTAATTTTAGATTGCATAAATTTTCAATTGTATTTGAATCTAATCCTTTTCTTGGAGGATCTACAAATACAACGTTAGGTTTTATATTATTTTTTAACAATTCATCAAAAGCTTTTTCAGTGTCACCTACAATAAACTCAACATTTTTTATATTATTTAACTTCAAATTTTCATTTGCATCTTTAATTGCTTCTTCCACTATCTCTATTCCATAAACTTTTTTTACGTATTTTGAAGCAAATATTCCAATTGTTCCAATTCCGCAATATAAATCACATACTACATCATCATTTCTTAAATTAGCTTTTTCTATGGATAAATTATATAAAATTTCTGTTTGAACAGGGTTTATTTGATAAAATGAATTTGGCGAGATTTTAAACTTATATTCACCTAACTTATCAGTAATAAATCCATCTCCATAAATTATAATATTTTCTTTTGATAGAACTACATTGGTATCTTTTTGATTTACATTAATTACTATCGTTTTTATTTCAGGGAATTTATTTATTAAATCGTTATATTCATACACTTTTTTACCATTTTGAACTAATACGCACATTATTTCTCCAGTATTAAATCCCTCTCTAATCATAATGTTTCGAAGAAGTCCTTTTTTATTTTTCTCATCATAAATGGTATCTTTCCAATTATCAACGATATATTTTGCTATTTGTTGGGAAATTTCAGTTTGAATCATACATTTAGAAATTGGTATTATTTCGTGGCTTCTCTGAGCAAAAATGCCAACCTTTTTATCTTGGCTTATTGGAAAAATAGCTTTATTTCTATAATGTATTGGATTCGTCATTCCAATTGTTTTGCAAACTTCAAACTTATTTGTTAGCATTTTATTGACTAGATTCTGTACTTTATCCTGTTTTATTTTTAATGTTTCTTCATAATCAATATGCCTTAAATTGCATCCTCCACATCTTTTATATGTTGTACAATTTGGTTCTATCCTTTTGTCAGATGGAGTTAATATTTCAATTATTTTAGCAAAAGCATAATTTTTTTGTACTTTAGTAATGTGTATTTTTACTTTTTCATTCTTTAATGCACCAATTACAAAAATGGTATAGCCATTTAATTTTGCTATACCTTCTCCATCTACGCCATAGTCACATATTTCTACATCTAATTCATCGTTTTTTTTAACTGGAATATTCATTAATCTTTCTTTTTATTTCCTTCTTGCTCTTTATTTTGTATATCATTTATTATTTTATTTTTTTCTTTTAATCTATTATCACTTATTTGGTCTAAAAATCCATTTAAATCAAATTGTTGTAATACGTCTTCTGTTTCGTCATCAATATCTATTCCTAAATCTTTTAAAAATTTTTGTTTCATAATTCTATCTCCTATACTATTTATGATATAATATTTTTTTTATTTTTTCAATATATATTAATAAATAAATGTATCTCAACAATGTTACTACCTTATATAATAATTTAAACCAAAAGAAACCGGAAGGAGAATTACACCTCCCTCCGGTTAGAATCTGTTTTTTAAGGTCTGTTTATTTGTTTATTTTTTGACAGTTTCAGTGTTTTATAATAATACTTCCGTATTATTATACTAAACTATCATTAGGGCGGAGCCCGAACAACTGCATGTACATGAATATTACGCATCCGAATATCCATATTAAATTCTCCTTTCAAACAAGATAATTATATGTTAACATAAAAAGTTTTATTTGTCAATACTTTTTTTATTTTTTTCATACCTTTGCTTTTATAATTCAAAATCATTATCTAAATAGCTATCTAATTGTTCTAATTGTCTCAATTTGATGTTATACTCTTGCTCAGAAATTTTTCCTCTTCTTAGAGAACTATTTAAAATATAATCATATATATTGTTAACATTTTTCCTGTTAGTTCTAAAACATTCTTGTGAAACTTGACTTATCCTAAAATTAGGATGAGAAGTTTTTATAATCTTCTCCATTGCTATAAAGTCTAAGTTATTTTCTAATATATCCCATATGTTTTCATTACCTGTTAATTGACTACATCTTTTTCTTAATAATTTTCTTGCATAATCGTTATCACTTTTTAAATTTATAAAATCATCCTCATTTATTCCAAGTATAGTACAAATTTTCTTTAAATTTATTATTTCTTCATCATAAAATGTTCTTTGTCGAGTATATTGAAATGCTTGCGACGAATTTCCGCACATTTCCCAATATACTTTTGAAGCATATAATTCTGCAACTGCTTCACCTATATATCTTCCATGAATACCCCTTAGAACTCTTACTGTTTGATTATTTAGGTTTTCCCAAGCCATTTGTTCAGTATAATTCTTTTCATAGTCCCAACAAGCATATTTTTTTCCATCACTTGCATCTATCCATTGATCTGACAAATGTCTTAATTCGTGAAAAAATGTAATTATAGAAGCATTTTCTCTTAATTTTACTGTATTAGTCTCAACATTTGCATTTCCTTGTGCTAATGTTTCATTCCCACGTAATATACATATTCTTAAATTATTTCTAAAATCAGATGAAACTTTTCCTTTATGTTGTTCCACATAATTAATATAATAATTAATTGCATCTTTAATACTCAATTTCGAATCACAGAAAAAACTCATAATTTACCTCCACTTTAATATTATACCATGTTTACATAATTATGTCAAATAACTTTTTAACTACAATTTTTTTATTGGAACAATAAAATTTGAAAAAAAATTACAAAAGTGATATTATGTTGCTATAAATTAATAATTGATAATCGTATGTAAAAAATAAGGAGAATTTTTATGATACATGATATGAAATTGAATGAAAAACCTTTTAATAATATAAATAACGGTATTAAAAAAATTGAACTTAGATTATATGATGAAAAAAGGGCTAAAATAAATCTAAATGATTTTATAGTATTTCACAAGACTACTGATTTATCTCAGACTCTCAAAGTTAAAGTTACAGGACTATTAAGATACAATTGCTTTGAAGATTTATTTAAATATGTAGATTATAATATATGTGGACCTGCAAATAGTTTGTCAGAAACACTGGATAATATTCATAAAATTTATTCATATGAAGAAGAAAAAAAATATGGAATTTTAGCTATTCTCATAGAAAAAGTATAATTTTAAAGAAAAAATCAACCATTTTATGATTGATTTTTGTATCTCTCTGTTCTATAAAGTTCGAACAAATATGTCGTTGGTCGGAGTGTTCTTATAGGAATTTTTCGCAAATGCTGAAAAATCTACAATTACGCGGTACATCCACAATCATATTTACATTGAATAATTAATAATTAAAGGCTAGAGCTTTTAATTTATTTATCAATACCTCGTTGCTTGTCTTTTATTTGTGTTCTTTTTATGTCTCCTATAACTGCATTTGTTTCTTCAATTCCTGTTCCAGCATTGATAGTATCGGTTGCAATTTGTGCTGGAGTTATAGGTTTGTCTGATAGAGTATTTATATCAAGATTTTGTTCATATTCTCTTTCAATTTCATTAGTTCCTAAATATGTTTCTCCATCTGTAAATACTTGAATTAATCTTCCATTTACAGAAATATTCATATTAGTACTATTTGAATCATATTGAAAATTCATGTCAATATTTTCTAAATCTTTAGGAGATAAATGTCCAATATTATCTCTAATAGCATTTAAAGCAATAAAAAAATCTTTCTTTTTTCTTAATGTTTCATCATCTTGTGGTTTGCCAATTACATCTGGTCTTATAAATTGTGCTACAAATTTTTCATCTAATCTCATCAAGAATTTTTCTATACCACTAGGAATACCTGCAATTGTACATTCTTTTAATTTTGTATCTTTTCTCACAGGTAAGCAGTCTCTTATTGGTTTACTCTCTTTTAGATACTCATATACAGATAAATTACCTGAATTTAATTTTTCATTTTCATTTGTCATAAATATTCTTAATGCATTAGCATAGTTTTTATATATATTTCCTTTTATGTCTACTGCATTTTCCATAGGAGTATATTCTCCATCATCTAAAAATTTATATCTCTCATTAAAAATTTCTTGAAATTGTATTGCATTATTAAAATATCCATCAACAATTTCTTGACCAAATATTTTATGATACATTTCTCCTAATTTTGCAGCCTTAATATAACCTACTCCATCGTGTTCTACATATTCTTCTATTCCATTTTCATTAGATATATGATATTTTCCTCTTAAGTCTTCTATACCTTCATGTAATAGTAATCTAGTAGTTAAATATTCTGTCATTATTTCGTTTATATCTACAGAACCAATTTTAAATCCTTGAACAATACCAAATTCAGGATTTTCTCGAGGAAGATGCATCGAAATCAAATGCATGAGTTCATGATAAACTATTGCTTTTCTTTTATTTCCATGCAAATCATCATTTATAGTCAATGTTCCATTTTGAGAATATGATGCATCAGCTTTATCTCCCTTATGCTCATATTGCATTCTTTTTAGTGTACTAATTCGTTTTAAGAACTCATCTTTATTAACAAAAGTTGAAAATTGTTGCTGAAACGAATTGCAAAAGTCTATTAAAATACTTTTATCTTCTTCAGAAAATTCTCCACTTTCAAGAATATCTTTTAAATCTTCTTCTGTTGTTTCCATAAATATTTTCTCCTTATTATTGAACTTTAAATAAACAAATGTCTTCTTTACTATTTTTTTAAAAATCTTTTTATTCTATTTATTAATTTTTTAATAAAGTTTTCTTCTTTATATTCAACAAGAGCTGTAACATCTTTTGCAATTTTTTCTTGTTCTAGTTCTTTAACTCTATTTTTAAATATATTATCAGGATTGTATTTTTCTCGTAATTCTTCTTGACGTTTTTTGTCATTATTTGAATAAGCTTGTAATAATTCTTTCTTTTCTTCTTCATTATTACACCAGTAATACAAATCAAGCATTGCTAAAATTGCATAAGTTTTTCTTTCTAAATTTTGTTCATTTAAAGGAATATTTTTATCTATATTAGGGTTATAATCTTTTGATTTTTCATTTTTAAACAATTCTCTTAATTTTTTAGGTACTTTTTCAACATATTCAAATTCCATAAACGATAATATTTTATCTACTTCTGAATAAGCCCTTAATAGGCTATTTTCCATATTTTACGCCATCCTTTCTTTTGTATAATTAACTGCATTCTACATTAAAATAAAAAAAATTGCAATAAAATTTAAATGAAGTGTTGACAGATTTAATTGTTAAGGGTTTTAAAATTCCCTATATGTAATACGGGAGTAATTTTATACAAATATAATTATCTAATTCAGATATATCAACAAATACAAAAAATATAAGTATAAATTATCAGTATATAACCATCCACGGGTAAAACCCGTGGATTTTCTTATCGGCCTATAAGGCCTTGTTACAAGCTACCGCTTAAGCGGTTTCGTTTGACGGCTTTACGCTATTTCTTTTGCGTCCTTTTTACTTACCACCCTTAAAAGGGTCTCTATATTCTTTTATTGTTATTTGTTCTGTCATCATATCTTCTTTTAATTGATTTTCTACATATCTATATACTGCTGTCTTGTTATTTCCTACCGTACTCACATAATATCCTGTACACCAAAATACTCTATTTCCGTATTTATATTTTAAATTTGAATGTCTTTCAAATATTATCAGTGTGCTTTTTCCTTTTAAATATCCCATAAATGATGATATGCATAATTTTGGTGGTATACTTACATACATATGTATATGATCTGGACATGACTCTGCATTTATTATTTCTACATCTTTTCTTCTACATAATTCCCTCAATATTACTCCTATTTCTTGTCTTAACTTTCCATATATTTCTTTCCTCCTAAATTTTGGTGCAAATACTATATGATATTTGCATTCCCATGTTGTGTGCTAAACTATCTGTGTATGGACTTTTCATACGAATCACTCCTCTCATTTTTAATATTTTCTGCCGTCAAACAGATTATATTATATCATGTTTGGAGTGATTATTTTTTGTTACTTTGCTCAACGCTATAAGCTTTCCTGTACCACGGGTATAACCCGTGGTTTACCCTTGAAGTTAA
>CANRLA010000030.1 GCA_947631315.1 uncultured Clostridia bacterium
ATGGCATTTCCTACGTATGGCATTTCCTACGTATTCTGCATCTGCTGTATCTAATGAACCTGGTGTATCTTCTACCGACAATGCCGGCGGCGGCACCATCTCACCAATGTACAGCAGTATACCTGGATACAATGCTGCATATATCTCTGATGGTTATGGCGTAGTACAAGTAACCATTGGTAAGTATATCTCTACTGGATATCTTCAGGCAGCAGTATCGTCCAATAAAAATAGCGGAGTCATAGAGGTATTTGTAAAATATCCTAATGGATCTATTATTGGATTAGGCAGTATGCCAGCATCTGGTGGTACTACAATGCTAAAGCAAGCTTATGGCCTTTCTTCTGGAACATATACATTCATCTTTGAGCCTTCAAGCTTAGCAACATTCTATGTTCAAGGTTACATTTATCAATAACCTATTGGCTTATGGGCTTGTCCCATAAGCCTTTAAATTTAATTTATTTTCGTATAGTCATTTGGAACTTTAACATCTTCATCAGTTACATTGTTTAATTCTATATAAAACTTATTACAATTTTTCTGTACAATTTGATTTTCTTTTAATAATATCGTTTGAGATATTGGTAATAATGTGTCTTTATCTAATTGTATATTTTCATTATTAATTACTAAATAAAGACTATTAGATTTAAAATAAGCGAAAACTTTATTAATATAAAAAGTTAATTGCTTAAAATCACTATTTTCTTTAATAAGTTCTAATGGAAATAATGAATACATATACCTTCCATTATCATATTGTTCTGTACTAAATAATTTAGCTTGAGAATAACTTTTATTTTTATTATCAATTAAATATCTATATCCATTATTAATATCTATATAAAGTGTAGATATATCTTCAATATTATTGGCTATATATGTTTCAATAATCTTATATAATCCATCTTTATACCATATTTCTTTTTTACCATTTATATCATTATTAATACATGATTCTATTGTAACATGATAATTATTTGCATTTTCATATTTTGCAACTCTTGAGCTTATTGAATTAAGTATTAGAAATTTATAACCACAATATAAAAGGTATAAAGCTGCTAAAGTAATTACACAAATTAATATATTTTTAATTACAATTTTAATATTAACTGGTTTTTTCGATGTTGAATTATTTGATGTATTATTTTTACTATATTTCTCACCCATTAATTCTTCAATAGAAATATCAAGTATGCTACTAATCTTTTTTATTTTTTGTGTTCTTGGCACTGATTGGTCCAATTCCCATCTTGATACCATTTGTCTAGTGCAACCCATTTTTTCTGCAAACTTTTCTTGTGACAACTTTTTAATTTTTCTTCCTTCTACAATTTTTTGTCCTAATGTCATTTCTTTAACTAGATTTTCATTTTCTAATTTTTCATTATTCTTTACATCCATAATTTTCTCCTATAACTTTTATTACTACCTCCTCTTAAAAAACAAATTCTAAATTATTATATTGATTTGATATGCAAATTTCTATCAAATTTAGTATGCAATTTGCGGTTTAAAAGTTTGCATTTTGCAAAATTTCATAAATAATTGTAAGAAATTGTACCTAATTGGAAGTATTTTTACATATTTTTGTTTTTTTAATAAGTTTGCTATTTTTTTCAAAAAATGTTCCGTTTTTCTCAAAAAATTTTGTATTTTTTAACAAAGTTTCTTAAAATTTTTTTAATCTATGTAAAATTTATTTAATTTTTATACATTTTTTCATTTACATAAAAATTAAATTTTTGCAAATAATATAATTATATAATTAATTTTCGTTAATTATTTTTTTACATCATTTCTTTCTCCTTTCTTTAATTATCAATATTATAGATTATGCTTGCGTAAAATACAAGTATAATTTATGTGTATTTTTTTAATTATAATATATGTACAATAAGGCGGGTGATTAGTATATGGGAATTGCGTACCATAAAAAGACAGATAAAAAGTATGTGCAATACACTTTAAGAATTGAAGAAAATCTACTTGATAAAATTAAAGATATATCAAAAAAAGAAGATATCTCTATTAATGAAGTTGTAAATCAATCCTTAGAATTTGCCGTACAAGATTATGAACAGCAGAAATAGCGGAAGCAAGTTTTATTTTTTTCCGTTTTTATTTTGCTCGTCTATAATTTTTAACCTATAAAATTTTATCATATGTTCCATAATAGATTTTCCTAAATGCTTTTAACTTTTAATAATATAAATTATATTATACATATTTTTAGATTTCAATAATTTACATATAATCAAATTTATTCGTGAAGTGAAAATTTATTAGCATTTACTATAATTTTTATTTTTTATTATATCTCATAAATCATTTCCAACAAATTCTGTTTTACATTGACAAGCTATTTTCTATTATATATGATTTTCAGTGTGATGTCGGGAAATATAAAAAATAGAGAGTAAGTTTTGTATTCTTACTCTCACAATAATTTTGGTGTTGCTGAGAGGAGTTGAACCTCCGACCCCTCGCTTAGGAGGCGAGTGCTCTATCCAACTGAGCTACAACAACATATGTTATAGCTATTATATCACTTATTTAATATAATAGCTATATATCAGTCTTAAATTTAATTTTTTAATTTTTTTTATATTTTTTACTTTATTAATTAACAAATTTTATTTAGTCTTAATATTTTTTATTTTAATTAATTTTGCATACTTTCATTTTTACTCTACAACTTTTTTCATTGCTTCCGTTAGTTTTTCAAGTTTTTCATCTGCATCTTCCATATCTGTTCCACATACTCCCATGTAAAACTTAATTTTAGGTTCTGTTCCTGATGGTCTTACGCAACACCATGCATTATCTGTTAAATCATAGTATAAAACATTAGATGTTGGTAAATCTGTTTCTGATTTTTCTCCATTAGATTTAATTATTGTATGTTCTTGATAGTCTCTTACTTCTAAAACATCAAAATCTGCTAATTGCTTTGGTGGATTTTTTCTAATTCTATCCATTGTAGATTTTATTTTCTCTGCTCCATCTATTCCTTTTTCTACTATTGAAATTTGTCCTTCTTTATAGTATCCGTACTTTTTATAAATGTTAATCATTTGCTCCCATAAAGAAAATCCTTTTGTTTTATAATATGCTGCCGCTTCACAAAGAGCCATTACTGCAGAAATTCCGTCTTTATCTCTTGCATGTGGGCTAATCAAACAACCATAACTTTCTTCAAATCCAAATTGATAACTATATGTATTTTGTTCTTCAAATTGTCTTATCTTTTCTCCAATCCATTTAAACCCTGTCAAAGTTTCAAATACTTGTAAATTATATTCTTTTGCAATTGCTTTTGCCATATCTGATGAAACAATTGTTGTTATTAATGCTCCATTTTCAGGCAAAATTCCTTTTTCTTTTCTTTGAGAAAGTTCATATTCTGCAATTAGAAGTGCTGACATATTTCCTGTATAGAATATATATTCTCCATTTGGTCCTTTTGAGAAAATTCCTAATCTATCAGCATCAGGGTCATTTGCTAAAATAATATCTGCATCTACTTTTTCCGCTAATTCTAATGCTAACTTAAATGCATTTTTGTCTTCAGGGTTTGGATAACTTACAGTTGGAAAGTCTCCATTTGGCATTTCTTGCTCAGGTACAACATAAACTTTATTAAATCCTAATTCTTTTAAAACTCTTTGTACTGGCACATTTCCTGCTCCATGTAATGGAGTATATACTATTTTTAATTCATCAGCAACTTGTTTTATTGCTTCAGGATTTAGTACTAATGATTTTAAGGTATTTACAAATTTATCATCTATTTCTTTACCAATTTCAATATATAGACCATTGTCTACGGCTGTCTGCTTATCCATTGTTTTTATTTGCGAAAATTCTGTATTTTTTACTTCATCTATTATTTGTTTATCTTTTGGTGGAACTATTTGGGCTCCATCATCCCAATAAACTTTATATCCATTATATTCAGGCGGATTATGGCTAGCTGTAATCATTATTCCAGCTGTACATTTTAGCTGTCTTACAGCAAATGATAATTCCGGTACTGGTCTTAATGATTCAAATACATAAGTTTTAATTCCATTTGCATTTAAGCAAAGTGCTGCTATTTCACTAAATTCCTTAGATTTATGTCTTGAATCAAATGAAATTGCAACTCCTTTTTCCTCAGTTCCTTGGCTTAATATAAAGTTTGCTAAACCTTGTGTTGCTCTTCCAACAGTATACTTATTCATTCTGTTAAGTCCAGCTCCTATTACTCCCCTTAAGCCAGCGGTTCCAAATTCTAATTCTTTATAAAATCTATCTTCAATCTCTTTGTCATTTCCTTTTATTTCATTTAATTCTTTTTTTGTTTCTTCATCAAATGAAGGATTATTTAGCCATTCTTCATATCTTTTTAAATATTCTCCTTTTGACATATAGTCCATATATAGTTTTCTAGCTGTCTCTGGACTGTCTACTCCATCACAATTTTTTACAGGAGCAAATTCTTCTTCTCTTTTTACTCTTAATATTGCTATATCTTCTAAGGCTTCAAACGCATCAAATAAAAATAATTCATATTTATAGGCATTACATTTTTCAGGCTTTACAAGATTGCCATCTTTATCAATATATTTGGCTTTTTTAAATGCAATATGATATGGTAAATTCATTTGAGAAACTTTTTCTATAGCTTGTATATTAAATAAGTTACAAAGAATATGTGATTCTCCATACACTAATTCTCCATTCTTATCCTTCATTTCTGCCATTTCTTTTGTTATTTCAGAATATTCTATAACACTTGGTTTGCCATTTCTTTTGCAGAAAACGCCTACTTTTTCACTTGGATTTGCTTTTATAATACTTTTTCCTGCTGCTAAAACATTCTTTTTAACTGCGAGTCCAATTAATATGGGATCTATTGGTTTTACTAGAACATTATCTACTCCTCCAACAAATACCCATTCTACTCCTCTTGCTTTCATATCAAAAATGATGCCTTCTTTAAGCATCGAACTGAATATTCCACCATGTCCATCTGATGCTTCTTTAATTTTATGCTTCTCACCAATGAATAATTTGCCTTCAGTTGTTGTCATTGGAAGTTCACCTTGTTTAAAGAATATTATACATTCTTTAGGATATCCAAAATAATTGTTTTCTTCAAAAAATTTTTTAGTATCATTATTATTTTCTTCACTTGTCATAATATACCATGGAATATTCACTCCATAATCTTTTTTTGCTTTAATAAGTATGTCTGTAAGAATTTCAAATAACGATTTATGATTATCAAGACCTAAATCAAAAGTTCCTTTTGGACCAGTATGTCCTAGTCTTGTTCCTTGTCCTCCTGCCATAGTTACAACGGCAAGCTTTTTATCTTTAATTTGTTTTGTTCCAATTTCTTTTAATTCTTCATATTCTTCTTTTGTTAGTTTTGATTTATCTACATATTCTATAGGCTCTATATTTGAATTTTTAAAAACCGGATCCTTTTTACTTTGTTCATATAATGTTTTTACTTGGTTAAAATCTATTGTTAGTATACTATCTAAAAAATTTTGTTTTTGTTTTTCATCAGTAAGTCTATTATACTCATCAAGTAATTGTTCCTGGCCATACTTCATTAGCGTCTGCTTCACCTGTTTTAATTTTTCGTCCATTTGTTATCTCCTTTGTCTTTATTTTTCTCTGACTTCAGCCACGATAGACACTTCACGCCATTCACATCTAAAAATGAATAGTATATTTTTTAGATATTTCATATATTATATCATTATATAAAATTAGTCAATTGTTTTTTCTCCTCTTGTAAATAAAATTTTATCGCTTTTATTTATTATTTCTTTCATATATAGTTTTTGATGCGAAAAATTATAACAATTTATTATTTTTGCATTCGTCATTTTTTTCAAATTATCTAATATATATTCATTTGCATCATTAATATAATTTAAATTTCCTTCTACTATAAATATGTTATTTTTTGCTAAATCAATTTTTTTTTCATAAATATTTTTTGTGATTTTAAAATCTATTCCTTCCATATTGTATATATTATATTTATCTATTAATCTATTTATTTCATCTTCTATTTCATCTTGAAAGAATGTTGTCACCTTCATTTTTTTATTATTTTCTTCTTTTAAATATTCTAATAAAATTGTGCTTAAATGATATTTACTAGCATAAAAATTACATAATCTTTCAATTTTCATGTCCATTCTCCTTTCTTGGTAAATATTACCATTGTATTACAAAAATGTCAATATGATTACACAAGAATTATATACAAATTTTCGACATAAAAATTTTTCCACAAATGTATAATTTTATTTTTTAAGGTAATAATTTTATTAAATAGAAAATTTTTTGAAAGGATTCTAAAATTATGAAATTTAAAAATAAAAATAATATGAAATATAGCAAAAAACACTTTATTATTAGAAAAAATATAATATTTTTAATCTTACTTTTTACATTATTTTTAAGCTTAAGTGCTATATCTTATGCTAAATCAGTGTCAACAGACATTTCAAAAAATGTATTTAGATTACATGTCCTTGCAAATAGTAATTCTGAGGAAGACCAAAATTTGAAGTATAAAGTAAGAGATAGCTTGATATCATACATGAATTCTCTATGTGCAGATGTAAATTCAAAAAGCCAAGCAATTGAGATTGCTCAAAATCATGTAGATGAATTTAAACAAATTGCTTTAGATGTTATAAAAGAAAATGGATATAATTATAATGTAGAAGTAGAGATTGGTAATTTTGAGTTTCCTACTAAACAATATGGAGATATTTCTTTACCAGCTGGACTTTACGATGCTTTACGAGTAAAAATTGGAAAAGCTGAAGGTCAAAATTGGTGGTGCGTAATGTTCCCTCCTTTGTGTTTTGTTGATGTAACATCAGGTGTAGTTCCTAAAGAATCAAAAGAAAACTTGGAAGAAAATTTGTCTAATGAAGACTATGCAATAGTCTCACAAGATAATGCCATTACTCAATTTAAATTTAAAATTGTTGAACTTTTTCAAAATCTAGGATTAAAACTTGCAAATAATTAGTTTTTAGAAGGATTGGTACTTGTTTACCTTTCCTTTTTATATTTTGTACTATTTTCTATTATCCAATTTTCTAAAAAATATTGTAAATTTCATTATTATGTGTTATATATAAATGAGTACGACTGGGGGAATAAATATTGGAAAAGTTTATAATACATGGAAATACTAGATTAATTGGAGAAGTTGAGATTAGTGGAGCAAAAAATGCAGCTGTTGCAATTTTGCCCGCTACTCTTTTGATAGATGGAATCACTACATTGGAAAATGTTCCAAATATAAGTGATGTAAAGATTATGTGCGACATATTAAGCTCTTTAGGAGCTGATGTAAAATGGACTAATCATAACACAGTAGTAATAGATTCAAGAAATTTGACTTGTACACATGCTCCACTTGAAATGACTTGCAAATTTAGAGCCTCATATTATTTATTAGGCTCTCTTTTAGGTAGATGTAAAGATGTTGAAGTTGGGCTTCCTGGTGGTTGTAATTTAGGTGCAAGGCCTATCGATCAACATATAAAAGGTTTTGAGTTATTAGGTGCAACTGTAAATTATGAACAAGGAAAAATTAGTGCAAAAGCAAATGAGTTAATAGGAAATTCTATATATTTTGATGTTGTTTCAGTAGGTGCAACTATTAATTTAATTTTAGCATCAGTACTTGCAAAAGGGACAACCATTTTAGATAATGTTGCAAAAGAGCCTCATATTGTTGATGTAGCCAATTTTTTAACATCATGTGGTGCAGAGATAACAGGTGCTGGCACTGACTCAATAAAAATTAATGGAGTAGATAAATTAACTGGAAATCATACATATTCTATAGTTCCTGACCAAATAGAAACTGGAACATTTATGGCTGCTGCTCTTGCATCAAAAGGAGACATACTAATTAAAAATTGCATTTATGAGCATGTAGATTGTTTATCTGCTAAAATACTAGAAATGGGCGGAAAAGTTGAAAATCTAGGTGATTCAATTAGAGTATATTGTGATAGCGATTTAAATCCAACAAATATCAAAACTCTTCCTTATCCAGGTTTTCCAACTGATCTTCAACCTCAAATTGGTGTTGCTTTATCTATTGCAAATGGTACAAGCATAATAAATGAAAGTATTTGGGATTCGAGGTTTCAATACACTAATGAATTA
Source organism: uncultured Clostridia bacterium (assembly GCA_947631315.1). Taxonomy (GTDB): domain Bacteria; phylum Bacillota; class Clostridia; order TANB77; family CAG-508; genus CAG-793. The sequence continues at coordinate 8,215 of CANRLA010000030.1, forward strand.
AACAAAATGGGAGCAAAAATTACATTTCAAGGTAAAACTGCTGTTTTTGAAGGTGTTAAAGGTTTAAAAGGTGCTCCTATATATGCCACAGACCTTCGTGCAGGTGCAGCTCTTATAATTGCTGCTATAATTGCGGATGGAACTAGTGAACTTTATAATATTCATTATATCGATAGAGGTTATGAAAATATAGAAGATAAATTTAGAAAATTAGGTGCTAAAATAGATAGAGTAGCGCAAGAATAGGAAATATTTTTAATATGTTTAATTATTGCAATTTATATAGTGGTAGTTCAGGAAACTGTTCATATATAGAAACAGATAATACAAAGATTTTAATTGATTGCGGGGTTTCTTCTAAAAAAATAGAAGAAGCTCTTAATTCTATTGGAGTAAGTTTAAAAGAAATAGATGCAATTTTAATATCTCATGAGCACAGTGATCATATAAAAGGTTTACCTGTAATATGTAAAAATTATCATATTCCTATCTATGCTAATAATCCGACATTTACAAATATAAATCAAAATATTCCTGACGAATTGAAAAATAAATTTAATTCAAATGAAAAGTTTGAAATAAAAGATACTAAAATTTATCCATTCTCTATACCACACGATGCAGCTGAACCTTGTGGATTTAATATCTTTTTTGATAATAAAAAGTTTACAATTGCAACTGATATAGGTCATATAGATAACAAAATACTACATAATTTGGATGAAAGCGATTTTTTATTGCTGGAATCAAATTATGAAGTTAATATGCTACAATGTTCAAGATATCCATATCCTTTAAAAAGGCGTATATTAGGTCCAAATGGACATTTATCAAATGATGATGCGGGCTTAGTTGTATCTGAACTTTTAAAACAAGGTGTAAATAATATAATGCTAGGTCACCTAAGTGAAAATAATAACTTTCCTGAACTTGCTTATCAGACTGTAATGGATAGTATTATTTCAAAAAACGTTGATATAAGCAAATTAAGCTTGCAAGTTGCAGATAGATATAAGCCAAATAAAGTAGTTGAAATTTAAAAATTATAAAAAATTTATAATAGTAATAAAATAATTAATTAAAATAATAAAATTTTTTAAATATATAATTTTATAAAAAATAAAGAAAGGTTAAAAAATGCTTAAAATTAATATCTTGTGTGTAGGAAAAATTAAAGAAAATTATTTAAAAGAAGCTATAGCAGAATATTCTAAAAGACTTTCTAAGTATTGCAATTTAAATATTATTGAACTTCCTGACTCTCCTATTCCTGAAAAATTAAATCCATCTATTGAGAATAAGATTAAAGATACAGAAAGTTCCTTAATAATGGAACATATTCCTAAAGATAGTTTTAAGATTTGCTTAGATTTGCAAGGAAAAAGCTACTCTTCTGAACAATTTGCTGATTTTATTAATGATATACAATTAACTAATAGTTCAATTTCTTTTATAATTGGTGGTTCTCTTGGAGTCAATGAAAAATTAAAAAATATATGTAATGAAAAAATAAGCTTTTCTAAAATGACTTTTCCTCATCAATTAATTAGAGTCTTTTTACTAGAGCAACTTTTCAGAAGTTTTAAAATAAATAATAATGAAAAATATCATCATTAAAAAATAAACCTTTATTTTTTTATAATTTATTTTTTTATATTTTTTATTTTATATTTTTTTATAATTTAATAATATTACAATTATTAAATTATAAATTTATAAAAATTTGTAGAGGAAAATATTATACTATTTTAATATTTTATTGTTGGGGGCACTATAAATATTAGAAATAAATTTTTTGAAATAAGTCGTTGACCTAAAATAGGTACAATAGGAAAATGGAGGTGACTTATTTTTCCTCTACAAAAATAATAACTATTTATTTAAGATTAATTTGGAAATTATTTTTGAAACAATTTTTTTAACTAAATAATTTATAGAAAAAAATAAAATAATATAATAAATCATTGTTTTAAATAATTATTCCCTTCAAAAAATAATTTATGTCATAATATTACACCATATTTTTCCAATTGTCAACAACAAGTTGCATACACATTTCGACATTTTTTTCAGTTTTATATTTCATTGTATTTTATTTATTATTTTTTCATTTACTATTATTATTTATTTTATTATTATTTACTATTTATTATTTTATTAATTGTTACGAATTTATTAATAGTTCATTTTATTATACAAATTGCTGTAATTATGCTTACAAAATCTGCTATCAATGCTGGAATAATTACATTTCTACTCTTTTTTGCCTTTATTTGATTCATATAAACTGCTATAACATAAAAAGTTGTTTCCGATGCAGCCATAATAGTTGCAGCTATCATCCCTATTCTTGTTTCTGTTCCATATTTAGTTATTAAATCTGTCGCTAATGCCATTGATGCACTTCCTGAAATAGGCTTAATAAATGCAAGTGGTATTATTTCAGAGGGTACATTTAAGTATTTTAAAAATCCACTTAATATTTTAGATAGAAAATCTAAAAGTCCCGAATTCCTTAACATTCCTATTGCTAAAAAAATTCCTATTAAGGTTGGAAACATTTTAATAGTCATTCTTATTCCCTCTTTTGCTCCATCACAAAATAAATCATACACTTTTTTATTTTCTAGTAAACCACAAAATACTATTATTGATATAATTAAAGGAATAACAACTGCTGAAAAATAAATCATATTTTTCTTCTCCTCAATAAAATCTTAGTAATAATAACACCAGTTAATGTTCCTGCTATTGTTGATATCCATATTGGCACTATTATATTTGATGGATTAGGTGACCCTAAGGCTGACCTTATTGCAATTACTGTTGTTGGAATAAGCTGTATTGATGTTGTATTTAAAACTATTAACATTATCATTGCATTAGATAATTCTTCTTTATTTTTGTTATCTTTTTGTAGTTCTTCCATTGCTTTTAATCCCGCTGGAGTTGCTGCATTCCCTATTCCTAAAATATTAGAAACAGTATTTATTGAAATTGCTTCCATCGCATCTTTATTATTTTTGGCTTCTGGATATAACCAATTTAATATAGGTTTTAGGATTTTCATTAAATAATTCATAATTTTAGTTTCTTGTATTATTTTCATTATCCCGCACCATAAGCACATATTTCCTACTAAAGTAAGAGATAATTTTACTACATCTGACAATGATGAAAAAATAGAATTATTTAAATTTTGTATATTTCCGCTTATTACTGCAAATAAAAAAGATATAATAATTATTATTGGCCATAAATAGTTCAACTTAAAACACCTCGTTAATATATATATGTCCAATAAAAAAAATATACCTTAATTTGATATTTTATTTATTTATAAATTGCTGATATATTTCATTTTTATTTACTTTTTTATCTTTTGCAATTTGTTTTATTATATCTTTTTTATTTAAACCTTGTATTTCATAAAATTTATAATGTTCTTCTAAACTTAGTTCATTTAATTTATTATCTTCTTGTATTTTTTCACCATCAATAATAATAATATATTCTCCCTTAGGATTATCTATTGTCTCTAAAATTTCTTCTACAGTTCCCCTTATAAATTTTTCATGTATTTTTGTCAATTCTTTTGCTACAACAATATTCCTATTTCCAAGTAATTGTTTAATTTCCTGCAATGTTGAAACTAACCTATGAGGTGCCTCATAAATAATTGAAGTTTTACCATCTTTTCTTATTTGTTCAAATTTTTCTTTTCTTAGTTTTTTATTTAAAGGTAAGAATGCATAAAAACTGAATTCTCTTGTATCTAAACCAGATGCTATCAAAGCATTTATTAAAGCACATGCTCCAGGAATTGGAACAATTCTAATATTATTTTTTACCGCTTCTTTAACTATTTCTTCTCCAGGATCTGATATTGCTGGAGTTCCAGCATCTGTTACAATTGCAATATTTTCACCATCTTCTAATTTTTTTATTAGTAACTCCTTTTTTACCTCTTCATTATGCCTGTGATAGCTAATTAAAGGCTTAGAAATTTCAAGATGATTTAATAGTTTTAAAGTTTGTCTAGTATCTTCCGCTGCAATTAAATCAACTTCTTTTAATACTTTAATTGCTCTTAATGTTATATCCTCTAAATTTCCTATTGGAGTTGCAACTAAATATAATATACCTTTTTCCATATATTTTCCTCTTTTTAATTTAATATTTTCACTCGCCATTTTAATTTTTTATATTCATATTTTTATTTACATTTTCACCTATTTATTTTTGTAAATATCTAAAATCTCTTCTGTATAACTTCCATCTAAATTATAGATTATTAAAGGTTTTTCTACTTTTAAAAATTCTCCTGCTCCTTTTACTGCCTTAATTAAAACTAGATTAGATTGTTTATTTATATTAGAATAAACAAATCTCATTCTCTTTACTTCTAGTTTATATTTTCTCATATTTTCAATAAGCTCTGTTAATCTATCTGTCCTATAAACAATATAAAAACTGCCATTATCCTTTAATAATTTACTAGAGAACCTTATCCAATCATCAAGACTTGCTGATGTTTCATACCTTGATATTTTTTGTTTTTCTTCTTTATTTTTAATTCCTGTTCCTAATTTTTTATATGGAGGATTCGTAACAACTGCATCAAAAGTATTATTTTCTAATTTTGCATTATTTATATCAGCATTTACTATTTGAAAAATATTTTCTAAAGAATTTAATTGAATACTTCTTTTAGCCATATTTGCTACATCTGCTTGAATTTCTATACCTATTATTTTTTTAGCATCTACTTTTTTACTTAATAAAATACCTAAAATTCCTGTTCCAGTTCCAAGGTCAGCAATTTTACTTTGTTTTTTTATATCTCTTGCAAATTCGGTAATAAGTACACTATCTATACCAAAACAAAAACCTTCTGTATTTTGAATTATTTTTAATCCTTTATAATTTAATTCGTCTATTCTTTCCATAATATAAATATTATACCTTAAAAATAGCTGAATTTCAAGGTTAGTTAACTCTATAATTTTTTTATTCTTAATTTTTCAATGTTATTTTTATTTCCTTTTTTATATTTTTGCATAATCCGTGGTTTAGACTTGAAGTTTAAAAAAATATACCATATAAAATGGTATACTGATTAATTTATTTATTTTAATTACTCTTTCATGTGCAACATTACTTAAACTCTCAATCTTTTATCACTTAGGACTGCTTTAAATATAAAAGAGGACGGAACCCGACGTGGTTGCCGATGCCGGTCTCCGGATGAGTCGAGACGCGATCAGATGTGCAATAGTCTTTGCCGTAGAAACTACCACCACGAGCAACACAAGTGTAGTTATCGCTTTCGCCAGTGGGCGTAGAATATTCTGTCGTCCACTCACTCACATTTCCTGCCATATCAAATATATGACACTTCTCATCCTCCGTCACGCCTGTATCTGTTAAACTTGAAATTGTACTTTTCGCATTTGCATAATTTTTATTGTTCTCTTTCATTTCTTGGATATATACTATTGCTGTATCCCATGCATAACTATTTACTAAATCACTTTCTACATATTTTGCTTCTTCATCTTCGACTCCATACATTCCTTGTGCTGCTGTTGATGACTGTAGCTGTGTTACATTATTCCATACCGCCCCTGATTTTGATATCGGTTTATTACTACCGTCATTTCCTGCTTCATATCTTGCTATATAATATCCATGATTAGCTTTTACACTTTGTATAAATTTTGCTAAATCTTTAGCTCCCACTCCTCCATTTTTTCTGTTAGTAACTATAGATTCATTATAATGATTTTCAATTAGTATGTCTTTTTCTTGATTATCTCCATTTTGTTTCAATGTCGGTGTTCCATTCCCAGTGTCAAAAGTATACCTTCCTAGTGTTATTTCTACTGTTTTATCATTATCTACTTTAATTAAATTATCTTCACCATCAGAACTATCTGGATCTTTACCGCCATCTACATTACTTACTGGTATCCATACAAATTGGTTTCCTTCATCATCTTCTATTACTATTCCTTCTTGTACTGTGTCTCCTGATGCTTCTGCTATTTTAAATTCTCCTGGTATTACTACTTTATTTCCATTTCCATCTGTTACTGTTGTTGTTTCTTCAAATTTATCTCCTTTTTTTACATCTGCTATTGGTATTGGTGTTGGGGTTCCTTCTGATGGTGTTGGATTACTTGGTAATGGATTTCCACTTCCATATTTATCTAGTTCTTTTTCTATATCTGTTATTATTCCTTCTTCATTTGTTTGGGCTTGTTTATAATCATCTGCTGCTTTCTTTGTTTTACTAAATAATCCTCCATCTGATAATGCTATATTTAATGTTACTCCTGCTAAGATTAACAATATTATTATTGTGACAACTAACGCTATTAATGTGATTCCTCTTTCTCTTAATTCTTCCCTTTTTGCTCTTCTTTTTAACTTTAGCTTCTCTCTTTCTTCGTTCAACTTTTCTTTCATTTGTTTTTTTGGCATTTTTTATTTTCTCCTTCTTATTTTTTCTTCTAGTATTTCCTTATTTTGTTTTATTATTCTTTCGTACTTTTTCTTTTTACATTTTAGCAATCTTGTTGAATTAAGTCAATATATGTTGGTTCTTTATTTCTTCTTTGTTATGTTTCCTTTTATTAAGTAAAAAGCTTAATAAAAAA
>CANRLA010000031.1 GCA_947631315.1 uncultured Clostridia bacterium
AAATATTAACCTTCTTTTTCAGGTTATAGTCTATTAAATCTTCGTTTAAAATAAATGTCACTCTCCTTTTTTATAGACGCAATATTAATTATACTATATATTATTAAAAAAATCAAGCAAAATATACATTTTCTATGAATTCTAGAAAAAAACATGAAGAAAAAGTTTTTAATAGATATCAAATAATAATTTAAGTTAATTTATATTACACCAAAATTAAGGCAGAATAATCTGCCTTAAACAATATTTATTTTATTAGCAAAATATGTTTTTTACTTAAATATGTAATAATTCTTTTTTTATTTTATCAAAATCTTCCTGTGTTATTATATTAAGATTTAGTAATTCTTTATATTTTTTTATTTGATTTATATTTTCATCTGTTAGTAAAGTTTTTTTCATTTGATTTCTCTATATTTGTTGACCACTCCAACAATCTCTGTCTAAGCTCTTTTTATCTCACCCTAGAGACATTCCGCCTCTAAAAAACTAAAAATTAATTATCCCCGATAATCAACCAGTCGCTCAAGTCAACACTCAGACTGCCTCCTATTAAGCATCCGTAGCAACCAATACAACCTTCGTTTCTCCAGATTCATCCGTTTCCGCTTCTATCGTGTATCCATTGGGTCTTAAATCAATAGAAACCATGGGGCGAAGCGAGTAACCGCAACACCAAACATTACCGATTAGACATACTCATGGTCTCTCCTCCCAAAAGCTTTGTACTAGTCGAGTACACATTAAACAATCCGAAGCAACAATAATCCTCATAGAGATGAACACAACGACCAGCTAGCCAAAACCCCTTAGCCCAATTTCCATCAGCTTTGCTGAAAATCAAATTGTAATATGCATCATTTATAAATTCGCTTTCTTTATAATCATGATAATAATATGATTGTTTGAATGATGTACTATTGCTTCCTGTATTCATCGTGTCGTTCATTTGACCGTTTTTCGTACCTATTGCTTCCCATTTCTTACATTCTTTGTCTCTTCCTGTTGCTGTTTTATCTTTTTTGTTATATTCATATGTCCATTCTTTATCATTCTCCCCCCACATAGTCGGATATTGATTATTATCATTATATGTTTTTGTTTCTCCAAAATGTATTACATTTCCATCATCACTACTAGTTGTATCTTCTTTCGATGCATCTTCGCCGCTTTCTTTATGTTTATATTTTGTATAGTCATAAGTACTTACTCTTTGTATATCTGTCCTTTTTAAACTGGTCGCTACTGCTCCTTTTTCTTCATTTGAATATAATGTTCTACATATATTATCTATTGCCCATACTCCATTATTATATCCTGCTACTCCTTGTAATGTTAGTTTCTGTGTTGTTGGGTCTCCTATTATCCTTAATGTATTTCCATCAAAGTCCCATACTCTCCAATGCATTTCTTCTGCTGTAAATGTTTGACTAAAATCATCTGCTACTCCTTCTAGTTGCTTTTCATAGCTATCTATCTTACTATTTACCCCTGATGTCGTTCCGTTTATTTTAACTCCATCCTTATTTTCTGCTGGACTATACCCTTCAACTATCGCTCCTACATACTCACTATACAGCTGCGTTGATATTTGTCTTATTGATTCTTCTTCGTCACTTTGTGCTTCTTTATAATCTTCTGTTGCTTTCTTTGTTTTACTAAATAATCCATTATCTGATAAGGCTACATTTAGTGTTACTCCTGATAATATTAACAAGATTATTATGGTTACTACTAGTGCTATTAATGTGATTCCTCGTTCTTGCCATTTTTCTTTTTTAGCTATCTTTTTTAACTTTAAGTTCTCTTCTTTTTTATCCAAAGTTTTTCTTTTTCCTCTCATTTGTGCACTTTCCCTCGCTTTCTTTTTTATGTTAATTTTTATTAAGGAAAAAACTTAATAAAAAAGTAAAAAATCTTATAATCAGCTTTATATAGGCTTTTTATAAGATTTTTCGTTTTCATTTTTTTGAATTATTGTTTAAGTTTTAAATTTAATTATCTTGATTTAGTCCCTCTGTTATGCTATATTTTTCATATAGTAATTTTTATTAAGTTTTTTCATTAATTAAAAAGATTTATTATATCTCAATTATATCCATTTCTGATGTAAATGCATCATTACCATAAGCATAAATTATATAAAGTTCACCATTAGGTCCTTGTATAAAGTTATTAACTTTTGTTGCGTCATACATATCGCTATTTACATCTCTTTCATACACATTATATCCTGTGCTTTGCATTCCTTTTGCGTCGTCTGCTGCTTTATTTACAATTGACTTGATTTTTTTGGTAACATTAGACGCGTCTAATCCTCTTGCTTCTATTATGTCATTAATTGTTACTTCTTTATTTTCTTTTAAATTGTAATTATAGGTTTGAATAATCAATCTCTGTGCACTATCTCCCTCTTTTATTGAGGCCATAATCGCTACAGATAATATATCGTTATTTATGTACGCAGTATAATTGACATCATAAATTGTATATACTTTACTATCTGATAATATACTGTTTAATTTATTTACAAAAGTATTAGTTGTTAGATTATTGTATTTTTCTGCAATTTCATTAGATATATTTATTACAGGAATTGTCGCTTTTATGTCATATTTTCCTTCTTCTTCATTTTCATATCCATCTATCCCACTATATACAATTGGCTTAGAATTATCAATTTTTGTAAAACCTGATTCATCATAATTAGAACTGAAGAATTCATTTGTAAATAAATCTTTAAAATTTTCTTTTATCTCTGCTTGTGTAATAACATTTGAAATTACATTTCCATCTGATATTTCATAATCTACATCATTATCTTTTGCTTTTTTAAAAAATTGCGCATATACCCCTACAAATATTGCTACAATACAAATTATCATTATCAAAATATACATTGCATTTCTTACTGGTTTCTTCATATAAAATTCATTTCCTTTCTAATTCATTTGCAAGGCATACATATTTTCTATTTTTTATAGTATTTTTATCATATTAATTATAACATTAAATACATTATTTTACAAGACATTTTGGCTACAATTTATTGACTAAATGCTCTTTTTAGAGTACAATATTGTTTAGATTGGAGACTTAAATTATGTTATGTTCAGATTGTAAAAAGAATACAGCAGTCATATTTGTAAATAAAAGTGATAAAGATGGAAAAATTGAAAATATAGGTTATTGTTATGACTGTGCTAAAAAAAGAGGAATAAATCCTCTTAATAATATCTCAGGTAATATTTCATTTTCAAATGCAGACCTTAATAACTTGAATAACCAACTAAATGAAATGTTTAAAGATATTTCAGAAAATTTAAATATTGATGAATTAAACTCAGATGATTTTGCAAATAATGATTCTTTTGATGAGCAAGAAAATCAAGGTCCTATGGGATTTGCTATTCCACTTGGTTCTATTTTTTCAGGAATGTTTGGTGCAAATAAGAATAATTCTAATGCAAGTTCATCTCATTCAGATAGAAAAGTAAAAACAGAAACTAAGCAAACCAATAAAAAGAGAAAAGCTCTAGATACTTTTGGTACAAATTTAACTAATAAAGCTAGAAACTCTGAAATAGATAATGTTATTGGCAGAGATAAAGAAATTTCAAGGATTATACAAATATTAAACAGAAGAACAAAAAATAATCCTTGTTTGATAGGTGAGCCAGGTGTTGGTAAAACTGCTATTGCTCAAGGTTTAGCTTTAAGAATAGCAAATGGCGAAGTTCCTGCTAAATTGTTAAGCAAAGAGGTTTATCTTCTTGATATGACAGCGGTGGTTGCTGGTACACAGTTTAGAGGTCAATTTGAAGCTAGAATGAAAAATATTATTGAAGAATGTAAATCTAGTGGTAACATTATATTAGTTATTGACGAAATACATAATATCATTGGTGCTGGAGATGCTGACCACTCAATGAATGCTGCAAATATTTTAAAACCATCTTTAGCAGATGGTACTATTCAATTAATTGGTACTACTACTCTTACTGAATATAGAAAATATATTGAAAAAGATACTGCTTTGGAAAGAAGATTTCAACCAGTAATGATTGAAGAGCCTTCTGTTAGCGATAGCATTGAGATTTTAAAAGGTATTAAAAAATATTATGAAAATTATCATAAAGTTAAAATTTCTAATGACATTATTGAAAAATTAGTTGTTTTATCTGAGAAATATATTCATGATAGATTTTTACCTGATAAGGCTATAGATGTCTTAGATGAGGCTTGTTCAAGGATTAACTTAGATAATAAGGATTTGTATAATTTAGAAATTCTTAAAAATAAACTAGCTGATGTTCAAGCTCAAAAAGAAGAAGCTGCTCAAGCTGATTCGACTGATGATTATAAAAAAGCTGCTGAACTTAAAACTCAGGAGTGCAATTTGATTGATCAAATTAATAGTATAGAATCAAAGATGGTTCCTAAAGAGCTTTCAATTCAAGATATTGCTAGAGTAATTGAGAATTGGACAAAAATTCCTGTTCAAAAAATTACAGAAGAAGAAACTAAAAAGCTTCTTAGCTTAGAAGATAATCTTCATAAAAGAGTTATTGGTCAAAATGATGCAGTTGCTGCTGTAAGTCGTGCTATAAGAAGAAATCGTGCAGGTTTAAAAAGCACTAGACGACCACCATCTTTTATATTTGTAGGTCCAACTGGTGTTGGTAAAACAGAACTTGCTAAAGCATTATGTTATGAGGTCTTTGGCAATGAAGATTCTATTATTAGAGTAGATATGTCAGAATATATGGAGAGTAATTCAACTGCTAAACTTATTGGTGCTCCTCCGGGATATGTTGGTTACGATGATGCTGGTCAACTTACTGAAAAAGTAAAAAGACATCCTTATTCTATTGTACTTTTAGATGAAATTGAAAAAGCTCACAATGATGTTTTTAATATTTTACTACAAGTATTAGATGACGGTAGACTTACAGATTCTCAAGGAAACACTGTAAACTTTGAAAATACTATAATTATTATGACTTCAAATGTTGGTTCTAATCAAAATATGAATTCCATTGGTTTTGGTAGTACTTCAGAGTTTAGAAAAAGTAAGATAGAAGAAAGTCTAAAGGAAACATTTAGACCGGAATTCTTAAACAGAATTGATGAAATTGTTGTATTTGATGCTTTAAATAACGATGAACTTACTCAAATTGTTGATTTAATGCTTAAAGATACTCAAAATGTTTTAAATGATAAAGATATAAAAATGTATGTTTCAAACGAAGCAAAAGCATTTTTACTACAAAAAGGAACAGATATTAAATATGGTGCAAGACCTTTAAGGAGAGCTGTTCAAAGATATGTTGAAGATGAGCTTTCTGATATGATTTTAAAATCAGAACTTCAAAATGGTCAAAAGATATATATTGATGAAAAAAATGGTGAATTAACATTCCAAGCTAAATAAATTTTACTAATTAAAGAATAATTTATTTAAAAAATACACCCATTAATTAATTATAAAATAATATTTAAATATTGTAAAATAAAAGGAGAATAATATATGAAAAAATACATAAAGCTTGTTCCTAATGTTTTAACCGTTATTAGATTCATTTTTATACCTTTTATAGTTATATCAATATCATTAAATAACTATATTCTAGCATTAGTACTTTTTACTATTTCTTCACTTTCTGATATCTTAGATGGTTACATTGCTAGAAAATATGAAGCTATAACTGATTTTGGTAAATTAATGGATCCCCTAGCAGATAAATTAACTCAAATATCCACATTATTTACACTTTATATTAAAAGAATCATTCCAATATGGATTGTCATAATAATATTACTAAAAGAATTGGTATTAATATCCGGTGCATCATTTTTATATGGTAAACAATTAGTAGTATCCAGCAAATGGTATGGAAAACTAGCGACTGTACTTTTATATATAGCTGTTGTCAGTTCTTTATTAATAAGACTATATGACTTACCTAAATTTGATATATACATATATATTTTAGCAATATGTTTAACAATACTTGCTCTATTAGGTTATATAGAACATTTTTATAAAAAAGGATATCTTCCTAATAAAGAAGATTTAAAAAAGAAATCTACTAATAAAAAGAACTAAAACTTGTTCAATGAATTTGTTAGAAAATTTAAATTATTGCAAAATTAAAAGACCGTTAAGGTCTTTTAATTTTTATTTTATATCTTTATAACTTTTATATTTTTTGTATAAAACTATAATAATTAATAATATTGCTGTAATACTTGGTATTATAATAACCATATTCATACCCGTTTGTGGTATCTTTTTCTTCGCAACTGTTGTATCTATTCCATTTTTTTGGTTATTATTTGTATTATCTAAATTAGTATTCATATCTTGCTCTGTAACTTCTGATAATTGTATTTTGGGGCTACTTGTAAGTTCAACTGTATAATCCTTAGAATCAATATCTTTGTATGTCAATACTACTTTTTCATTTGTTTCAATAGTTTTATTTAATAGTTTTTCGTTTTTCATATCTTTAATTTTTAATTTATATCTTAGCGTTGCTGTTTCCTCACCTTTTAATGCATCTATATCCCAAGTAATAGTTCTGCTTTCTTCATCTATATTTTTAGAAACATTTCCTATACTAGGATTATCCTCATAAGAGAAATCAAAATTATCTATTATCTCCTGTGGAAAATAGTCAATTATTTTAATATTCGAAATATCTGATTGAATAATTTCTGTTACATCTTTATAAATATTTTCAGTTATAACGTTATCTATATTATTTTCGTCAAAATTGTACATTTTTCCATATGTTGGATTTTCTTCTGTTCCATATAATTTTTGAACATACGGACTTCCATCAAAATCTAGCACCCTTTCTCCGGTTTCGCTATTATACCATGTTTCGTCGTAACTTGTATCATCTGGTCTTAAAAGAATAAATGATACATTTGATGACTTTAACTTTAGTATTTCATCTCTAGTATATGTCGCTATCTTTTCATGCTTTGCCTTTACTGCTTCTTCTACCGTTTTATATTCTGAATTCCATCCCCCATAGCTAACACTGGCTTTGACTCCAACAGCAATATCTGGTACATCATCATATAATGAAATTAAAATTTTATTTACATTATTAGAAAAACTTTCATTAGCTTTTTTAATTGCTGCTTGTAAATTTGATTTATATTTAATCTTTTCATTGTTCATACTATTTAAATCATTTTTTAATTGATTTATATCATTTGTTGGAGTTGACACAATTTCTGTATCGCTTTCCCTACCTTCAACATCTCCTTCATCTCTATCTCCTATAATGGCATTACCATCCTCTTTGGTTGTCACATCACTAATTGTCCCTTTTATTCCAATAATACCAATTTTAGTATTTGAATTTCTGCTTAAAATTTTACTAGATAAAGTTTCAATATTATTTAAAAGTTTTGTAAATTTTTCTTGTTTTGCTACAATACTTTCAGGCACTATTAAATATATTTCCGTGCTATCATAAATTTGTGTATTTTCTTGTTCTTTTTTGACATTACTTAGCTTTACTTCAACTGTTACTTCTCCTATATCTTTATTTGAGTTTACTATCTCTTTTGAAATATGTCCTTGATCATTTTCCAAATATTTCGTTTCACTTGCTTTTTGAACAATATTCAAATTTGTTACCAAATCTTTAGCATTTACATTTACAGACATACTAATTATCAAAAAAGTTAAAATAAAAATTAATAAAAATTTTTTTAACATATGTACTTCTCCTTAAATTTATCTAAAAAGTGTTTTTTATACAAAATTTTTTTGTATTTATTTAGTTTTTATATATCATTATTCAATTTTTTTGTCAATGTATGCTTTTAGTTTAATATGCAAAATAGGAAATAAATTCGCAAAGATTTATTTCCTATTATTTTTATATTTTTTATTCATAATCACTTAATAATTTAGCTAGCTCATTATCTCCATTTACCTTTATACCTTTTTCTAATAGATTTACATCTTCTTGTGGAAGATATGTTGTTAAAATGTCTGTTATCTCTTTTAAGTTTTCATTTCCATTTGAATCCAGTGTATATATCGCAATGTAATCACCATACTTTTTTACATCATAATGTTTGTCGCATATTCCTTCTTGACTTTTATATAATTCTACTTTATCATCTGAGAAATTTCTCACTTCCCAGTCTAAATATTTGTTTATAAAATAATCTTCATCTTGATTTACATCCTCAGATTCTATGTCTTCTTCTATATTTTCTATATGATTACATCCCAAATAGAATGTTTCATAAATAATTTTAGCATTTGGAGATGTCTTTTCTTTAGACGAGCCTGTTTCTATTATATTTTCATGCTTTTCTATAAATTTATTAGCATTTTCAACTTCTTTAAGAGTTGCTTTTTCTAAAACTTTATCATTATTAAAGTGCATTACTATTCCAATTAATATGCCCAAAATAATTGATGCAAAAATACATCCTACTAAGATTGATTTTTTCATATTTTCACCTCTTAGTAGGATTATTTCCCAAAATATTCTAATTATACTAAATTTTGTTTTTTACATACATATTATTTTAGTCTTCATAACTATACCATAAACCTTGCTTTTGTAACATCTCAATATTTTTGTTATGTTCTTCTACTGTTTTTCCAAAATATACTTTTCCATTCATATCTGCTACAAAATATAGATAATCTGTTTTATCTGGATTAAGTGCTGCTTCCATCGATTTTATTGAAACTGTTGATATTGGACCAACTGGTAATTTGCCTTCCATTTTAGGGCCTCTAGTATTATATGGATTATATGTATTTAATTCACTTTGATATAAGTCTCTTTCTGACATATCTACTTTTATTGCATAATATGTTGTAACATCACTTCCAAGCGACATATTATTTCTAATTCTATTGTAAATTACACTTGCAACTCCGCTTCTATCATCTTCATTTGCAGCTTCTAATTCAACTATAGATGCAACTGTTATTAGTTTATGAATATTGTATCCATTTCCTTCTATTTTGTCTTTGTATTTTTCTAACTTATCATTCATTTGATCTAACATTGCTGAAAATATTTCTTCCACTGTTACATTACTATTAGAAAAAGTATATGTGTCAGGAAATAGATATCCTTCTAGTGGATAGTAAATATTTTTATCTAAAATTTCATCAGATAAAAACCAATATTTACTTATTAATGACTTTATATAATTTTCATCTTCTAATTTATTAAAAACATCATTTTCTGTATTTGCAGTATTTTCAGAAATAGTTTTTGCTATCCATCTCATATTTTTGCCTTCTAAAAATGTTATGTTGATTTCATCAGGATAGTAATCTGTTCCTTTTTGCAAATTTTCTACTATTTGCTTAACTTCCATATTTCGATTTAGCTTATATGTTCCTGCTTGCATTCCTGAAATCTTATTTAATTTTGTATAAATCTTAAATGCCAAAGCATTTTTTATAAGATTCTTTTCTTTTAGCACTTCTGCTATATCAGTAGCTGTAGAACCGTTTTTTATTTCAACTATAACTTCACTGCTATCATCTGCCATTACTGCTTTTAAAGATGAATTGTAGAAAATTATGCTACCAATTACTCCTATTATTATTATAAAAATTACTATAACTATTGCTAATATAATTCCTTTTTTCATACTTTTAGTCCTTATTTCCTTTCGTGTTTTTTTTATTTTAGCATAGACAATTTTAAAATACAAGTTCTGTTTTTTTATAAAACTTACCAGTTGCAAATACATCAAGTGAAAAAGTAAATGCAATTTGTAAGAGAAGTTGCAATTTTAAGGCAATATTTTTCAATTTATATATTTTCAAAAATTAGTCTTAGTAGTTATTTTTCCGTTTTTATTAATATTTATATTAATTTCACCATTTATATCAGTCCTAAAAATTTTTATTCTTTTATCTTTTAGCCTCTTTATTACATCATTATTTGGATGTCCAAATTTGTTATTTTCTCCAACCCCAATTAGGGCTATTTTTGGATTTACTTTGTTCAAAAATTCTTGTGTTGATGATGTTTTTGAACCATGATGTCCTACTTTCAAAAAGTCTGCTGATAGATCTTCATTTAGTAGCTGTTTTTCTGCAATTTTCTCTATATCTCCTGTAAATAACATTTTAAAATTGTAATATTCAATCTTACAAACTAAAGCATTGTTATTTAGCTTATTTTCTGTAATGAAATTAATATTAGGATGCAGTATCTCAATATTTAGATTTGCTATATTCAATGTATTTCCTTTTCTTACATATATAATATTGATATTTTTTTGCTTGCATATATTCGTTATTTTCTCATAAAACTCACTATTTTCAGGTTGAATTGATATAATTAAATTTTTAATCTTCATATTTTCTAATAAAAATATAGCGCCTTGGCAGTGGTCTGCATCAAAATGTGAAATCATTAAATAGTCTATTTTGCTTATTCCTTTATATAGTAAATACTTATGAACAACATTTTCCCCTACATCATAACTTGAGCTTGCACTGCCTCCAGTATCTATTATTAGCGTCTTGCCTTTGTTTATAAGTAAACTGCAATCCCCTTGACCAACATCTATAAATTTTATTTGTAAAGTATCTTTTTCTAAAGTATTATAATTATATATCTTTGCAGAAAAGGTAAATATTATTAGAAAAAAAATGATAATTCGAACTGATTTTTTTCTTTTCTTTGCGATTAAATAAATAACAAAATATATTGCTAATACAACAAATACTGTTTTAGTAGTTACATACACTTTTGAGAATGGAAGTTTAGAGCAAAAATTAGCTATTTTTTGTAGAAGAGATAAACTAATATCAAGTAGAATAAAAATTGGTTTTATTTTAATTATGCAGGAAATTAGCTCTAGCATTATGATTAGTCCTAATAAGCTTGATGCCAATAGATTTGAAATAACAAAAGTAAATGAAATCGTATTATATTTATAAATCATTATTGGAATTATTAATACATTTGCAGATAAAGTAACACAGATTATTTTACTCTTGATTAGCTTAGAGAAAAATTTGTTGAATGTTACTATACCAATGACTCCACTATATGATAATATCAAGCCTACGTCAAATATTACATAAGGATTATTAATTATTTGAATAATAAGAGAAGTGCTAATATTTGTATATATGTCATTTTGCCTTTTTAATATACTTGATAAAATGAGTAATATTGACATTATCCCAGCTCTTGCAACTGATGGAGTATTTCCTGTTAAATTCATAAAAAATATGATTGCTAAAATTAGTATAGATTGTTGCAACCTCTTGTTTCTTAGCTTTTTGCACATAAAAGATACAATCAGTATTACATAAGAAAAGTGTGCTCCTGATATAGCAAGCATATGTGTAAGATTGGCGTTACTAAAATCTTCCTGAACTTTCTCTGATATATTATCTCTTATGCCTAAAATTAATCCAATTGCCAAAGGTGCATTTTCTTTTTTTAAATTTTTATTAAAAACATTTTTTATATATTCTTGAACTCTATTTATAAATGGAATAGTTTTAGCTTTTTCTACTTCTAATACTTTTTCAACTTTAAAACTTCCATAAATTTTCTTGCTTTTTAGGTAAGTTGAATAATCAAAGCCTCCGCTATTTCTAGCTCTAGAAGGTTCATCAAAATTTGCTATGACTTTTATTTTATCTCCATAGAAAAAAGTATCTTCCTTTTTAGGAATATAAATTAAAAACTTTTTATTTTCTATTTTTCCTTCATAAACATTGTAGTAATTTTTTTCTTTTGCCGTGCTTTCTATTTGAATTATAAAATTTCCTTCTTTTGGTCCATCATATTCAAAAAAGACTACACCGTTATGGTGTAGCCCAATTATAATTGTTATAGTAATTACCAATAGGGTACACATATATCGTATCTTCATAAAAACCTTTCTGTGCCCCTACTTTAAAGTTTTATTTTTTTTTCATTATTAATTTTCTGTCTTTGATAAGTATTTTTTCATTATATAGCCTTTTCCATCACTTACCTCAACTTTATACCAGTCTCCTGACTCACCTGTTACTCTAACTGGAGTATTGATTCCTACACTAGCTACTACATCTGAACTTGTTGTAGCCTCTTCTCTAATATTTACAGCATCAACATTTACATATAAATTGGTTGGATAACTTGCATTGCTACTGTTGCTACTACTATTATTATTGCTATTACTGTTACTATTGTTGTCACTGTTGTTATTATTGTTATTATTATTGTTGCTATTATTGTCATTGTTGATATCATTATTGCTACTATTATTAGCATTGTTACTATTGTTATCTATTACTTTGTTTTCAATATTATTTTCTTCTACATTGTTAATTTCATTTGCTACTTGATTTTCATTATTTTTATTATTTTCATTCTGATTTGATGATTTTTCAATTTTGCTATCTAAAATCCAACCAATAAATTTATCTGTTTGCACATATTTCCAATTTTTTACTTCAGAAATGATTGTTATAACTTTTCCTTTTTCTAAAGTAGCAATTTTCGTAGAATTTAGAAGTGGCAATACATATACTGTAGCAGCTGATGAGATTTTTGCATCTCCATCTTGCACCTCATCATTATTTTCCACTAGAGTTTGGTTTGTATCTTCATCTTTATTTATATATTGTTTACTTACATATCCTGTATAATTATTATAGCTAACTTTATACCATTCTCCATCTTCTTCTATAATATTCAAAGTTTCGTTTTTATTTATTTTTGTTAAAACATTTGATGATAAACTAGCTCCATCTCTTAAATTTAAATCACTAGTATTTGTTTTTCCTGTTATTCCCAATACAGTTCCTGCAGTTGCTAGCATAAATAATATGATAGATATTGTGCAAACTATTTTTTTCATATAAAAATCATTTCCCTTCTAACTATGTTTTTTATTTAAATAGTTGTGAAATGCTAATTATTTTTAATTACATTTTTACAATTCAAAGTATATAATGAATAATTTAAAAAGTCAATAATTTTGTTATGATTCTCTATGCAAATTGGCTAAATTGTTGTATAATTTTATATATACATAGTCTTTATTTAATCGTTGCAAAATATGAAATAATGATAAGGAGTAAAATTATGGAAAAAGAATTACAAAATGAAAAAAAGCACTTTTTTAAGGATAAGAAAAATATTATAATAACTGTTCTTTCTATTTTATTATTTTGTTGTTTTTGCGCATCTATTACGCCAAATGAGTCAAATGATATGAACACAAATGAAAATAATGTTTCTGAACTTAATAATTTACAACATAGAATTAATGATTTAGAAGCAGAAAATAATTCCTTAAAAGAAAATAATGCAAAACTTGAAGAAACTAAAAATAATTTAGAAAATGAAAAAACTACTTTAGAAGAACAAAAAAACACACTTGAAAATGAAAAACAGGAATTAACTAAAAAAGTAGATGAATTAGCTAAAACTAAAGAAGAACAATCAGCTGCAGTTGCTCAAACATCTTCTACTACTTCATCTAATAATGCTTCTAATCAAAGTAGTGTTTCTAATTCATCGCCTTCATCTAATGACAGTAACTCTCAAATGGTATGGGTTGGTAACACTGGAACAAAATACCATAATCAAAATTGTAGAACATTAAAAGGAAAAGGACATCAAATTACTATGAAGCAAGCATTAGCAGAAGGCAGAGAGCCTTGTAAGATTTGTCATTAATCTTATTTAGAAAAAAATAGCAAGGTGTTAAAATTTAATGATGGTGATATAGTATTAGTTCAAAAACAAGATACTCTCGAAAATGATGAAATAGGAGTTATTTTAGTAAATAGAGATGATGCTATTGTAAAAGAACATAACAATGTAGATATTTACCAGTTAAAATAGAAAAATATTTAGATAAGAGGGCTTAATAATATGAAAGAAAATGAATTATTAAATATATCAAAAGAAGAAAATAAAAATTCAGAAGATGAAGTTATGTTGCATAAAGATGTAGCATTACAAAAATTGAATACTTTATTATTAAAATATATTAATAATCCTGATAAAATAGACAAAGCTGATAAATTATCTTATTGGTTAGAAGATTATTGTAGATTATTAGAATTTGAAAATGAATTTAAACCCGAATTTTTGAAGTCTTATTCAAGAGGAGATATTATAAAAGTAAATTTAGGATACAATATAGGAAACGAAGAAGGAGGACTACATTATTGCGTAGTAATTGACAAATGTAATTCTATGTATTCTGGAATAATAACAGTAATACCTTTAACTTCTGATAAAGGAAAAAAAGCACATTTTTCGGAAGTTAATATTGGAGATGAAATATATTCAAGTTTTCAAAAAAAATATAATTCTATTATGTTAGAGTTATCTCACAA
>CANRLA010000032.1 GCA_947631315.1 uncultured Clostridia bacterium
GCAGCAGTTTTAGGTATGAAAAATATAGACATGGTTCCGGAAATCGTTACAATAAAATCAAGCATGAAAGATGAAGACATACCAAAAATAGAAAACTTAGTAAATAGTTTGCTAGGAAATTAAAAATAATATAGTTTTATAAATAGAAAATTATTGGAAAATATTTCAAAAAATATTGACAGTTCTTAATTTATATGCTAATATTTAATTAGCTGAAAAGCAAAAATGAGGTCATTTGATGGCATGCAGTCATCTCCGTATAAGCAAAAGCTTATACAAAAAAAACAGGTAGTCTTGTACACTACCTGTTTTTGACTATGTATAAAAATACTAGTCTTCGTCTTTAGCATCATTGGAGTTTGACTGCTTTGCTAAAAGTAACAAAATCAATCTCCAAATGAGATCGAATGACGTCATGCTAATCACCTCCTTCTTGCCTAAAGAGGCTTTTTTATTTTATAATAATTACCATAATTTGTCAATAAGGATATAATTTTTACATAAAATATATTAAAAAATATTTATTAAGGAAAAAACTTAATAAAAATTAATATATAGAAAATATAGCATAAGGACTAGTTAAAATCAAGATTATAACAATTAAAAATAAGTAACAAAACAATAAAAAATAAAAAGAATAAATCTTAGAAAAAGCTTAATACGAGCTGATTAGAAGATTTATTCTTTTTTTATTAAGTTTTTTCCTTAATAAAAATTAACATAAAGTAGAAAAAAGGAGAGAGAGCACAAATGAGAGAAAAAAGAAAAACGTTAGATAAAAAAAGTGAAAACTTAAAGTTAAAAAAGAAAACCAAAAAACAAAAATTACAAGAACTTGGAATTACATTAATAGCACTAGTAGTAACTATAGTAATTTTGTTGATTTTGGCAGGAGTAACATTAAATATAGCCTTATCAGATGGAGGTCTATTTAGTAAAACAAAGAAAGCAGCAGAAGACTATAAAGAAGCACAAAGTGACGAAGAAGATTCAATAAGACAAATAACAACGCAACTATATAGTGAATATGTAGGAGCGAAAGTTGAAGGGTATAGTCCAGCAGAAAATGAAAGTGGAGTTAAAATAGAGAAGACAACATCAGGGCTAGATAGTAATAAAGATGATGATGGAAAAGACATTGCAGGAGTAGCAAGTGATGGAAGTCAAACATTTAAAACAGAAGAAATAAGTTGGAGAGTATGGGATTATGATGGAAATACATTAAGGATAATAGGAGACCCAACGGAAGCAACATTAACATTGAAAGGGGCAGCGGGATATAATAATGGAGTGTGGGCAATGGATTATATATGTAAAACATTATATTCAAATGAAGCTAAAGGAGCAATAGCAACAAATTTAAAAAGAACAGATATACAGAAAGTAAGTACTTATGATTACACAAAATATAAGCATAAACCGGATACACATGAAGAAGACACAATAGGAGAAAATGAAACTTCAATATATTTTGGAGAATCGAGACCCTATACAAATGGTAATAATAAATATCCAAATATGTGGAATGACAATGATAAAGAATGGACATACGAATATAACAATAAAGAAAAAACAGCAACAGGAGGAGACAAAGAATGTAGGAAATGGGAAGCAATAGGTAATGGAAATATGGGCAATACACTAAATGATGGGACAACTAGTACAAAATTTAAACAATCATATTATTGGCATAAATATAATAAAGATGAATTTTTAAATGAGACGTATTACGATTTGATCTTCAAGATGGATAGTGAATCGAATTCTGATGGTTTTTGGCTTGCTGGACGTTATGTGCTTCTCTTAGAAGAACATTGTGACTTCGGAATAATGGGTGTTGGACTTGGCGTTGACGGTCCGAATGTTGGAGGGGCGAAATTGTGTACTTCTGCTGTCAATGCTCGGGGGTGTAGTGAATCGCTCATCTAATCTTCGCCCTATAGTAGCGATCGACTTAAGGGTTAGTGGATATGAGATGACTTCAAAAATAAATGAAGATGGAAAATTGATGGTAACACTGAAGTAACAGCTATTTCTTGGAGAATGAAAAAGAAGGAGAACTAAAATTTATATAGTTCTCCTTCTTTTGAGTTAGTAAAAATAATCTTATGAGAAAAATGTAAAAAATCTTGAACATTTGAGCGAAATAATATATAATCAAAAATAATAAAAAAGAAGATAAAAGTTTGAAAGAAATGAATCTTTCATATTATGTGAGAATTACAAGTAAAGCTAGAAAGGAATAAAAACAAAAATGCAAGAGAGGATAAGCAAAAGTGAGCTGGAAACAAAAGAATTTGCTAAAAATTTTGCATCTAAATTAGGTAGAGGAGATGTAATCGTTCTTTCAGGAGACTTAGGTGCAGGAAAAACAAAATTTGTAGAAGGAATCCTAGAATATTTTGGAATGCAAGAAGAAATATCAAGTCCAACTTTTACAATAGTTAATGAATATCATAAAGACAAGATTGATATATATCATTTTGATTTATATAGATTAAAAGATGTATATGAATTTGAAAACATTGGAGGAGAAGAATACTTTAATAAAGGAATATGCATATTTGAATGGGGAGAATTAATAGAAGATATTCTGCCAAATGATTACATAAAAATAACAATTGAAAAAGGTAATACTGATGATGAGCGTAAATTAATTATAGAAACACTTGGTGCAAAATATGAAGAGCTATCTTTTTAAAAATATATAAAATGTAAGGAGTGATAGTATGAAAATATTAGCGTTGGATACATCAGGAAAAATGTGCTCAATAGCTGTAGCAGAAGATGGAAAAATCTTAGATCAAATATCAACCATCTCAGAAAAAGAACATTCACAAACTCTCATGCCTAATATTCAAAAGTTATTAAAATCATTGAATCTGCAATTAGATGATATTGATTTACTTTCATGTTCAAGAGGACCAGGTTCGTTTACTGGAATAAGAGTTGGTATGGCAACTGTCAAAGCCTTATCAGATGCAAAAAATATTCCAATTGCAGGAGTAGACACGTTAAAAGCAATAGCATATAGTGTTATTATAAAAAAAGGAAGAAAAGAGTGTAAAATATTATCATTAATAGATGCGAGAAATGAAAATGTATATTTTGCAGTCTATAGGATTCATAATGGAAACATATCTTTATATAAAAATGCAGAGATTAGAAATGTTTCAGATATTGTAGAATATATAAATTTTGAAGACCCTTTATATATAGCTGGTGATATCTATATGGAAAAGCTAGAGCCGCTATTTAAAGCAAAGTTTTCAAAACAATATGCTCAGGGAAGAAAAACAGATGAGTATGAATATGTAACAGACCTGCCACCGCTAGCAGAAGCAATAGCAATGTGTGCACAAGATAAGTATGATGTTGGAGATTATCGGTGATTCAAGTACACTTTTTCCGATGTATTTAAGAAAACCACAAGCACAAAGACAAAAAGAAGGAGAAAGTGAAAGAATATATATATTAGAAATGACGAAGCTGGATTTAGAAAATATAAAATCTAACTATGATAAATTTTCTAATATATGGGATTATGAAACTTTAGAAGAAGATTATAAAAACTCTAATTATTTAGTGGCAAAACAAAATGATGAAATAGTAGGATTTGTAGGAACAAAGACTATTTTGAACGAATTAGAAATAATGAATATAGTAACGAAAGAAGACAAACAAAACAAAGGAATCGCATCAAGTTTATTAAGCTATATAATTAGAAAAAATATTGTAGAGAAAATAAATTTAGAAGTAAATGAGCATAATATTAATGCAATAAAACTATATAGAAAATTTGGATTCCAAGACGTAGGAATAAGGAAAAATTATTATAATGGAAAAGATGATGCAATTATGATGACGCTTGTTATAAAATAAAAATTAGAATGTTAAGAAAAATTAATTACAAGTTGAGGATAATAAAAGATTATACATATTTATACTAAAATAATAATCTTAGGAGGAAATAATGAAAAACACAAATGAGGTATCATATAAAGAATTAAGATATAACTGTGATTCAAAAATGTTTGATTTTGAAACAACAGAGGAATTAGATACTAATTATAAAGGAATAGGACAACAAAGAGGAATAGATTCTCTAGAATTTGGACTAACAGTTGATACAAAAGGATATAATGTGTATCTTGAAGGACCATCGGGTTCTGGAAAAACAACATATACAAAAAATTATTTAGATAAATTATCAAAAACTAAGAAAACTCCGTCTGATTGGTGTTATATCTACAATTTTGAAAATCCTAATGAGCCCGTTGCAGTAAGCCTTCCTGCGGGAGAAGGAAATAATTTTAAAATTGCAATGGAAAAATTTATTAAAGAGATTAGAACTGATATTAAAAATACTTTTAAAAATGAAGATTTTGAAAAAGAAAAAACAGTAATTACCCAAAAATATCAAGAAAAAAGAGTAAAATTACTTGAAGATTTAAACAAAAGATCTGAAAAATATGGATTTCAAGTTAAATCTGCTGATAATGGTATTTATATGATGCCAATAGTTGACGGCAAAGTTATCAAAGAAGAAGAATTTAATGAATTAGATGAAAACATAAAAAAAGAATATGAAGATAATTCTACAATTGTTCAACAACAGATAATAGAAGTAATAGCAACAATAAAAAAACTAGATGAAGAATCAGAAAAAAAGGTTTCAGAATGGCAATCAAACATTGCAGTTCTTACAATAGAAGGACATATTTCTTATCTAAAATCTAATTTTAAAAGAAATAAGAAAATCAATAAATTCTTAGACGGTGTAAAGAAAGACATATTAAATAATATATCTAAATTTTTAGAAAGTGATAAAAAAGTTCCTGAAAATCAAGGACCAAAAGTACAAGAATCAAAACCATGGGAAAATTATAAAGTCAATGTTTTTATTGATAATAGCAATGTAGAAGGTGCACCAGTTATAATGGATTCTAACTATTCATTTAACAATCTATTTGGAAGACTTGAATATGAAAACTATTATGGAATGTTAAAAACTGATTATACAATGATAAGACCAGGACTTTTGCAAAAGGCGAATGGTGGATATATTATTTTCCAAGCAAATGATTTGTTAACAAACCCAGCATGCTATGAAAATTTAAAGAAAGTTTTAAGAAATAAAGAAATTGGAATTGACAATTCATTAGAACAGAAGTCATCAATGGTACTTGTTTCATTAAAACCTGAGCCAATACCATTAAATTTAAAAGTTATTTTAATTGGAAATGAAAATGTTTATCAAACTCTTTTATCAGTAGACGAAGAATTTAGAAAATTATTTAAAATAAAGGTAGAATTTGAAGATACAGCTCCATTAGATGAAGTTAATTTGAAGGATTTGGCAGGATTTGTACACGGTTTTTGTACAGAGAGTGAATTACCACATTTAGATAAAAGCGGATTTGCTAGACTTGCTGAATATGCAAGCAGACTAGCAGATAATAAGAATAAGCTATCAACTCAATTCGGAGAACTTACACAGGTAATAGTCGAAGCAGGAGCATGGGCTAAAATAGATAAATCAAAAGTTGTTACAGAAGAATATATAGAAAAGGCTTTAACTGAAAGAAAAAATCGTGTAAAAAAATATGATGAAAAATATACAGAAATGATAAAGGATAGAGTTCTTTTAATAGACACAAAAGGAAGTAAAGTGGGTCAGATAAATGGTTTAACAGTAATGTCTATAGGTGATTATACATTTGGAAAACCTGTGAGAATCACAGCAAATACTTATACTGGAAAAAGTGGAATTATAAATGTAGAAAGAGAAGTAGATTTATCGGGTTCATCACATTCAAAAGGAATATTAATATTGAATGGTTATATAGGAGAAAAATTTGCAAAAGAAATGCCATTATCACTATCTGCAAGCATTTGCTTTGAACAGTTATATAACGGTATTGATGGGGATAGTGCTTCAAGTACAGAATTGTATGCACTTTTATCAAGCTTATCGAATGTCCCAATAAATCAAGCAATAGCAGTGACAGGTTCTGTAAATCAAAAAGGAGAGATACAATCTATAGGTGGAGTAAATGAAAAGATAGAAGGGTACTACGAAATATGTAAATTGAATGGATTAGACGGAACGCAAGGCGTTATGATACCATATAGAAATATACAAAATTTAAATCTTGATAAGGAAATTGTTGAAGCAGTTAAAAATAAAAAATTCCATATATATGCAGTATCAAATATAGATGAAGGAATAGAAATATTAACAGGAGTTCCAGCGGGTAATAAAGATATTCCAGGAACAATAAATTATTTAGTTTATCAAACACTAAAAAAATTTGCAAAAGCAAGTAAAAGAGAAGATTAAAAAATTTTAAAATTGACTAAAAATAAGGGGAACGAGATATGGATGATTATTATAAAATATTAAATGTTAGTATGCAAAAGAAAAAAGGAACATTAACAGATGAGATGGTAGAACAAAATTATTCCGCCAAAAGAGAACAGTATTTAAAAATGGAAAATATTAAAAGAAAGATTGATAATGTTGGTTCAGAAGAATTACAGGCATTATTAGAAGGAAGGTACTTGGAACTATTAGAAAATGCGTATTATGCAATTAGGACGGAAAATGCTAGAAAGCATTATGATGAACTTTGTGCAATAATAGAAAAATATAAACAAGAACTAGAACAAGCTAAAAATGAAGGAAAAAGAAAAGAAGGAATACAAGAAGAAATAAAACCAACAAAACAAGAGCAAAAAGTAAAACAAACTAAACAAGAAGCAAGAAAACAAGCAATACAAGAAGAGAAAATTTGGCAATTAATACAAGCAGAACAAGCAGAAAAAGCAAAACGAGTAGAACAAGGAAAAAGAGTAAAACAAGCACTAGAAGAGGCAAGAATAGGACAAGCAGTAAGAGCAGAAAAAATAAGACAAGCAGTACAAGCAGCACATGCAATAAAGAAAGATAAAATAGGACAAGCTAAAAATAATGAAAAAAACGTGAAAAAAGAAGAAAAAGAGGAAAAACAAGCAGTACAAAAAGAAAAAAATCCAATACAAAATATTTTAAAAATAATAAATAAGGAAGAACTATCTACAAGGCAAAAAATAGAAGAAATAAGAAAAGCAGTACAACCTATAAAAAAATCAAAAAATATTAATAATCATCAAGATATAGAAAGATAAAAACATATAAGAAATGCAAAAACAAAAAATTTATAAGGAAAGAGAGCAATGGAAAAATTTTATATAACAACACCTATTTATTATCCAAGTGGAAAATTTCATATTGGTACAGCTTATACAGAGGTATTGGCTGATTTTATAAAGAAATATAAAAAAATGCAAGGATATGATACATTTTTACTTACTGGAACAGATGAGCACGGACAAAAAATTGAGGATAAAGCAAAAGATTCAAGTATGGAACCTAAAGAATATGTTGATATTCAAGCAGAAATAGCAAAAAAACTATGGAAATGTATGGAAATAGATTATGATAAATTTATAAGAACGACTGATGAGTATCACGAAAAAGCAGTACAGAAAATATTTGAAAAATTTCTATCTCAAGGAGATATTTATAAAGGAGAGTATGAAGGCTGGTATTGTAAGCCTTGTGAGAGCTATTTCACAGAAACTCAATTAGTAGATGGAAAATGCCCAGACTGCGGACGAGATGTTGTAAAAATGAAAGAAGAAGCATATTTTTTTAATATGAAAAAATATGCAGATAGATTAATAAAATATTATGAAGAGAATCCAAGTTTCATACAACCTGATTTTAGAAAAAATGAAATGATAAATAACTTTATAAAACCAGGACTAGAAGATTTGTGTGTCACAAGAACATCATTTTCATGGGGAATAAAAGTGTTAAGTGATCCAAAACATGTAATATATGTATGGCTAGATGCACTTACAAATTATTTGACAGCTTTAGGATATACATCAGATAATGAAGAAATGTTAAAAAAATATTGGCCAGCAGACTTACAAATAGTAGGAAAAGACATCGCAAGGTTTCATTTAATATATTGGCCTATATTTTTGATGGCACTTGACCTTCCACTTCCAAGAACAATATTAGTTCATAACTGGATAACAATGAAGGATGGAAAAATGTCTAAATCAAAGGGAAATGTTATTTATCCTGAGCAATTAATAGAAAAATACGGACTAGACGCAACAAAGTATTTCTTATTAAAACAAGTACCAGTAGCGACAGATGGAATATTTACTCCTGAAGAGTTTATAGATAGATATAACTATGACTTGTGCAATGATTTGAGCAATTTATTAAATAGAACAGTATCTATGGTAAATAAATATTTTGAAGGAGAAGTTCCAAGTTATAATGGAACAATAAATGAAGCAGACGAAGATTTAGAAAATTCAGCAAAAGAAACAATAGAAAAATTTGAAAAGTATATGGAAAAATATGAAGTAGCAAATGCAATACAAGCTATATGGAGTTTTATTTCAAGAACAAATAAATATATAGATGAAACTTCACCATGGAGTCTAGCAAAAGAAATAGAAGGAGAAGAAACAAAAGAAAAAGAAGAAAGAATAGAAAAGTTAAAATCTGTAATATATCATTTAGTGGCAAGTCTAAAGCAAATTGCAATTATGATTAGACCATTTATGGAAAATACATCAAAGAATATGTTAAGGCAATTAGGAATAGAGGAAGAAGTTAACTGGAGCTCATTAAATGATTATAAAAATATAGAAAATATCAAAGTAATTGAAAAAGGTGAACCTATTTTCATGAGACTAGATAGAGAAGAAGAAATAGAATATATTAAAGATTTAATGAAAAAGTAAAAATAAAGGAGAAGATTCAATGGAAAATAACGACTTTGTAAAAGATATTACAAATATAGATGAAGATTTTGCAAGATGGTATACAGATATTGTAATAAAGGCAGAGTTAGCTGATTATGCTGATACAAAAGGTTGTATAGCCATAAGACCTTATGGATTTGCAATATGGGAAGCTATAAAAAATTATGCAGATAAGAAATTTAAAGAAACAGGAATAGAAAATGTATATTTTCCAGTTTTAATACCTGAAAGTTTACTTCAAAAAGAAAAAGACCATGTAGAAGGCTTTGCACCAGAGGTAGCATGGGTTACAGAAGCAGGTGGAGAAAAGCTTGATGAAAGACTATGCATAAGACCTACTTCAGAAACAATAATCTCTACAATGTATTCAAAATGGTTAAGTTCATGGAGAGACCTTCCATTTTTATATAATCAATGGTGTAGCGTATTAAGATGGGAAAAAGAGACAAGACCATTTTTAAGATCAAGAGAATTCCTATGGCAAGAAGGACACACAATTCACGAAACTGAGAAAGAGGCTCAAGACAGAACTATACAAATGCTTGAGATTTATAGTGATGTTGCCGAAAATTTATTAGCAATACCAGTAATAAAAGGTATAAAAACAGAAAGTGAAAAATTTGCAGGAGCTGTTGCTACATACACAATAGAGTCTATGACTCATGATGGAAGAGCATTACAATCAGGTACATCACATTATTTTGGACAAAATTTTACAAAGCCATTTGATATAAAATTTCAAAATAGAGAAGGAAAAGAAGAATATGCTTATCAAACATCATGGGGAATTTCAACAAGATTAATAGGAGCTATAATTATGGCACATGGAGATAATAGAGGATTAAAACTTCCTCCAAAAGTTGCTCCAATTCAAGTAGTTATAGTTCCTATTGCACAACATAAAGAAGGAGTTTTAGAAAAAGTAGAAGAACTTAATAAAAAATTATCTGATAAATTCAGAGTTAAAGTGGATGATAGAGATAAATATTCTCCTGGATATAAATTTAATTATTGGGAAATGAAAGGCGCTCCAATTAGACTTGAGATAGGCCCTAGAGATATAGAAAACAACGAGTGTATATTAGTAAGAAGGGACAACCAAGAAAAAATTAAAGTTTCATTAGAAAATTTGGAAAATGAAGTTTCAAAATTACTTGAAGATATACAAAAAAATATGTTTGAAATGTGCAAAGAGAGAATGAAAGAAAAAACAACTATAGCAACAAATTTAGAAGAATTTAAAAATGCTATGGATACAAATCAAGGATTTATTAATGCAATGTGGTGTGGAGATGAAGAATGTGAAAATAAGATAAAAGAGCTTACAGGAGCTAAATCAAGATGTATCCCATTCAATGAAACTAAAATTTCAGATAAATGTGTATGTTGTGGAAAAGAAGCCAAAAATATGGTAATTTGGGCAAGACAATACTAATAATTTAAGTTGTACGTATTAAATGTCTTAATTTAAAGAAAAATGAAGTTATTTAAAAAATTTTGTATCAATTAAAAAAGTAAATACAATTATGTAAAATAATTTTACATAAAAAGCCCCAAAACACTTGATTTATAAAAATAATGTGATATAATAGAAAAGCATTTAAAAAAGAAAATGGAAAGGTGAAGAAAGTTTAAAAATTAATTTAATTATGAGAAAAATATAACTTTCAAACAATAAGAAAATCTAATATAACTTTCCAACCAAAGCTAGAAAGGAATGAATTATAAAATGAGCGTAAAACAAGAAAAAACAGAAAACAGTAACGAATTAAAATTAACTTTTACAGTAGAAGCAAGCAAATTTGAAGAGTCAATAATGAATGTATTTAAGCAAAGTGCTAGATATTTTAATATACCAGGTTTTAGAAAAGGAAAAGCGCCATATAAAATTGTTGAAAGATACTATGGAGCAAATATTTTTTATGAGGATGCTTTTAATGATTTAGTTCCAAAAGTATTTGACGAAGAAATCAAAAATAGCAAACTTGATGTAGTTAGCAAACCTAAAATAGATATAGTTCAAATGGAAAAAGGAAAAGACTTAATTTTCACTGCTTTAGTTTCAACTAGACCTGAAGTAAAACTTGGAAAATATAAAGGTATTGAATTAAAGAAAGTAGAATATAAAGTAACTGATGAAGACATAAAAGATGAACTAAACCACATGGCTGAACATAATTCAAGGATGATATCTATAGAAGATAGACCAGTACAAAAAGATGATACAGTTACAATTGATTTAGAAGGATTTATTGATGGAGTTCCTTTCGAAAATGGAAAAGCAGAAGGACAACAATTAGTAATTGGAAGCAATACATTTATCCCAGGTTTTGAAGACCAATTAATTGGAATGAAAACTGGAGAAGAAAGAGATATAAATGTAACATTCCCTAAAGATTACTTTACAAAGGATTTAGCAGGAAAAGATGCAGTATTCCATATTAAAATGCATGACATAAAGAAAAAAGAGCTTCCTAAAATAGATGATGAGTTCGCAAAAGATGTTAGTGAATTTGACACATTAGCTGAACTTAAAAAGAGCATAAAAGAAAAGAAAGAACATGAAAATGAGCATAGAGCTGAACATGAAATGGAAGATAATGCAGTTGAAGCAGTTTGCAAAAATACTAAATTAGATATTCCACAAGGAATGATAGACCTTGAAATAGATAATATGATTGAAAACATGAGTCAAAGACTACAATATCAAGGAATGGATTTAGATAGATATCTAAAATTTATAGGAAAAACTGAAGCAGATTTAAGAAAAGAATATAAAGCAGATGCTGAGAAAAATGTAAAATCAAGTTTAGTTATAAGACAAATAGTAGCAGACGAGAAGATAAAAGCTGATGCAAAATATGTTAAAGAAAAAATGGAAGAAATGGCAAAACAATATAACAGAAAAGTAGAAGAATTAGAGAAAAATGAACAATTAAAAGAGTATATAGAAGAATCTTCTCAAACAGAACAAGCAATTAAATTAATTATTGATAATGCCAAAATAACTAAATAATATAAAACAAAAATCTAAATTTGATAATTAAGTTTAAAATAGAAAAAGTTGGGAATAATCGAGTTGATGCACCTAACTTTTTTTATACTTTAGGAGACATAAAAAATAATTATATTCATTTTGAATAAAAAATAGTAACCATCACTTTTAGTAAAATAGGACTTGATATATTTATAAAAAATATATATAATTATATGCGTATTATATTGCAAAAATAGACTTGCAAAATTTAAATAGTAAGACAATATAATAAGAAAGGATATGATAATATGAAAGAATTAGATGATAGTTTAGTACCTTATGTAATCGAACAAACGTCAAGAGGAGAAAGATCTTTTGATATATTTTCTAGACTTTTAAAAGATAGAATAATATTTTTAAGTGAAGATGTTAACCCAACATCTGCAAGTTTAGTTGTAGCACAATTGCTATTCCTAGAATCAGAAGACCCTGATAAAGAAATATCTTTATATATAAATTCACCTGGAGGTTCTGTTACAGACGGTTTAGGAATAATAGATACAATGAATTATATAAAATGCCCAGTAACAACAATATGTATAGGAATGGCTGCAAGTATGGGTGCACTTCTTTTAACATCAGGAACAAAAGGAAGAAGATTTGCAACTCCAAATGCAGAAATATTAATACATCAACCATTAATTAGTGGTCAAGGAGGGGGAATATCAGGTCAAACAACTGAAATCAAAATCCAAGCTGACCAAATGCTTAAAACTAGAGAAAGAATTAATAAAATAATTAGTGCAACAACTGGAAAACCTATAGAACAAGTTGAAAAAGATACAGAAAGAGACCATTATTTGACAGCTGAAGAAGCATTAGAATATGGACTTATAGATGGAATAATGGACAAAAGAAAATAATTTTATTAAATTAAATTTTTATGTTATATACATAAAAATATTAACATAAAGAAATTATAAGCGTAAAAAGAATGTAAGCAAAAAAGGAGATTTATAGATGGCTAAGAATGAAAGAAAAATTAGATGCTCATTTTGCGGAAAAACACAAGAAAGCGTAAAAAAAATAATTGCAGGACCAATGGGAGTTTTTATTTGTGATGAATGTATAAGAGTATGCGAAAACATACTAGAAACTGACCAATATGAAGAAGATGAAGAAACTTATACATTAGTAGAAAATGAAAAACTTCCTACTCCTGAAGAAATAAAGAAAGTTTTAGATGAATATGTTATAGGTCAAGATGAAGCTAAAAAAACATTGTCAGTAGCAGTTTACAATCATTATAAAAGAATAGAAAATGACGATGAAAACGATGATGACGTAGAAATCCAAAAAAGCAATGTTTTACTTTTAGGTCCTACAGGTTGCGGAAAGACATATTTAGCGCAAACTTTAGCAAAAATATTAAAAGTACCATTTGCAATTGCAGATGCAACAACATTGACTGAAGCAGGATATGTTGGAGAAGATGTTGAAAATATTCTTTTAAAATTAATACAAGCTGCAGATTATAATGTAGAAAAAGCAGAAAAAGGAATAGTTTATATTGATGAGATAGATAAGATATCAAGAAAATCTGAAAATCCATCAATTACTAGAGATGTAAGTGGAGAAGGAGTTCAACAAGCATTATTAAAAATAATAGAAGGAACAGTTGCAGCAGTACCACCACAAGGAGGAAGAAAACACCCTCATCAAGAATTTATACAAATAAATACGTCTAATATTTTATTTATTTGCGGAGGAGCATTTGA
Source organism: uncultured Clostridia bacterium (assembly GCA_947631315.1). Taxonomy (GTDB): domain Bacteria; phylum Bacillota; class Clostridia; order TANB77; family CAG-508; genus CAG-793. Next base: position 13,591 of record CANRLA010000032.1, read on the forward strand.
AGGTATAGAAAAAATAATAGGAGATAGAATAGGCAAAAAATCAATAGGCTTTGGTGCTAATATTAAAACATCAGAAGAAATAGATAAATATAGAGTATTTGAAGAATTACTACCACAAGACTTACTAAAATTTGGATTAATTCCTGAATTTATAGGAAGACTTCCAATAATAGCTACACTAAGAGAATTAGATAGAAATGCTTTGGTAGAGATTATGACAAAGCCAAAGAATGCTTTAGTAAAACAATATAAAAAATTATTTGATATTGATGAAGTAGAATTAGAATTTACTGATGAAGCATTAAATGCAATAGTAGATAAAGCAATAGAAAGAAAAACAGGAGCAAGAGGACTTCGTTCAATTATGGAAGAAACAATGAGAGATATAATGTATGAAATTCCATCAAATCCTAAAATTGCAAAATGTACTATAAATAAAGAAACTGTTGTAGGAAATAAAAAGCCTGAAATAGTTATTGATGAAAATAAGGAAGAAAAGAAGAAAAAGAAAAATACTAAGGCCAAAAAAGTAGAAAATGAGGAAATTGCATAGCAAAATTTAGAATAAAAAAATACAATAGTTTATAACTATTGTATTTTTTAAATGATTATAATCTTCCGGCTATGCCGGTAGTAACAAGGGCTTTAGCTTTGTAATAGACAAAACTCCCTTCATGATAT
>CANRLA010000033.1 GCA_947631315.1 uncultured Clostridia bacterium
CATTTCCTTTTGAATCTCACTTTTTATAGTAGCTTTATCAACAGTATTTAATTTATATCTTTCAATAATTCTGTTTACCATTGGTGCATCTTCTGCTCTTACTAAAATATCAATCATATCATCAAAATTTTTGTTACTTTTACTTACTAATGCACAATATAGAACTCCATAGCTTTTGGCTTCTTTTGCAAAGACAGGCATATCTGACTTTTGAACAGAAAAAATTTTCAATTCTTTACCGCTTCTTAACATATTGCCTAATCTAGTTCTACCTTTGGAAGATTGCTTTTTTCTATCTCTTGATATTACATATAATGCTGCAATTATATTCTTTATTGCACTTCCAGCAATTCTTAAAGTATAGTATGTTCCGTCCATGTAAAACTTCATAAATTCTTCGGCAGACTCGCTCGATGTACTCATGACTTAATTACTCCTTTCTTTTTCAGTTCTATTTTTACTTTCACTTTCATTTATTTCCTTTAGTTTTTCTTTAATATTAGGTATTCTGCTCTCTATATCTTCTATCATTTTTTGTTCTTCATTTAATTTTTTTATTTCACTACTTAACTGTTGTATTTCATTGTAAATACTTTGTTTTTCATCTTCACTTTTTGACTTATTATACTTTTTCCATAAATATTCTTTTTTACTTTTTAACTCTTTATTTTTCAATATGGAAGATGATTTATAGTTATCAAGTTCTTCTGCTGTTTCTATTTTTGTTTTGCTTAAAAACCTAGCTTCATTTGATAACTTGTCCATTTTCTTAATATCTTCTCTTAAAGATTTGGACATTATTCTTTTGGTGTTTGTTTTAGGATACACCTTTAATAAATAACAATAGTGAAAATATAAAGCTCTAATACCCTTTGCTTTTTTCTTTTTGTTTATTTTTTGATTTCCTGTTAATTTATATCTTTTGTTTGAAATTCTTACTTCTGGAAATGGTAACCTTGTTGACTCTGTTTCAAATATTCTTTGATTTATATTTTCAATGGTATAACTATCTCCAAAAGCTCTTTCAATTCTAATATTTCTTTTTCTATTTACTGGTTTTATACTTAATTTGCCTGCACGATCTAAAACTTCATAATTCATTTTCTTCATTATATTAAGAAAGTCGCTATATGAGTATGCTTGTTCTATTGCATAATCAATATCGTCTTTTACTGTATTATAATAATCTAACTTGTTTACTTGTTCTTTATAATATTTTGTGTAATCTATGTTATGCTTTCCGCAAGGTTTTTCTTCTAACACACTTAAATTATATTCTCTACATATACTATCTGATGTATTTCGTAGCATAGCATAAGTATATCTATTATTGTAATACTTTTTTCCATCTTTAAATGAAACTGAATTAAGACAAAAATGATTATGAATATGATTTGTATTTACGTGTGTTGTTACAATTACTTCAAATCTATCTCCCCATAATTCGTTGGCTAATTTCACTCCTATTTCGTGAGCTATTTTTGGTGTAACTTCTCCCTCAGCAAAAGATTGAAAAGCATGATAACCGAAGTATACCATCTAATTTGCTATATCTTCTTTTTGTTCTCATCATATCTTGATATGCTGTTTCTTTTGAACAGTTAATTGCAGTAACATATAATTGTTCTTCTGTTTTATATGAGGCTTTTGCATACTCGATTACATTATGAAGTTCTTTATAAGATTCTTTACTTGTTTTGTCTGGGTTTGTCGTATATTTTAAAACATGATCTAACCTTTTTTCAATTTTCCATATACTTGTTGTAGCCATATTATTTTTAGTCCATATCTAAAAATTCTTTTTTCATTTTTTCTTCTAATTCACTCCACTTTTTATACACTTTTCTATACATTGGTGCATCTACTAAGTCTAGTGCATTAGCTTTTCGCGCAATTTGATTTAAGTTAATTCCAATTCCTCTTAATTGATTTAACATTTCAAAAACTTTTTCATTAGGTTGTTCCTTTGGCTTATAACCCATAATAAGATTTCTCAAATAGGCACTTTCTGTTAAGCCCACTCTCAATGAATTTTCTTTTAATTTTTTGTTTTCAATTTCATTTAGCCAAAGTTGTTTTTTTATATCTCTTTTTCTCAAAAAATTTACTGCACCTCTTTTCATAAATTTATTTGCAAGCGGGGATTGGGGTGTCCCCATAGTTTTGAATTTGGCGGGAGTACAAATTCATTGCTTGCTAGGACAAAAATTTATATTTATAGCCTCTTTTAAGTCGGCTATTTTACTAACTAAAAGATAATAATTTTTTTGCTTTTTTATCTATTTTTTTCTTTACATTTCATCTAATACTTCTTCTACTTTGTCTAAAATTTCGTCTATTCCTTTTTGTAATTTTTCCATCTTTAATACTAAATTTTCTAATAGATTTTCTTCTTTTTCTCCTTCTATATCGCTATTATCTTCTTCAATTTTTTCATTATTTTTTTCAATAATTTTTGCTTCCACTTCTTCTAAATCTTTAATTGAAGGCTCTAATAAATTAGATTTTAAGAAAGTTCTTTCTACAAAATCTAATGCCTCTTTTTCATTTTCTGCATTTACTTCGATATTCTTTTTTAATACTTCTTTTACTTCTATTTTATATTGATTCATACTTTAATTTTCCTCCTAAAATTTTTATTTTTTTGCATTTATCTTACTTTTTCTTTTGTGTTTTTAATAAAATTTTTTAATCCTAATACACAACAAAGATAGTCGTTACAGTCTTTTCCAATAGGCACTGGTCTATCTATAACTTTATATTTTTCAGATAAAATCATCTGTATATTTTTTGCTGCTTCTTTACCAATTTCATCATTATCGAAGTGTAAATATATTTCCTTTATATTAGGGTTTTCTTCTAAATATTTTTTAACTGTATCAGGAATTTTAAGATTTTTTATATCTTTTGGTGCTTTATAAACACCTCCTACTGATAGTAAATTTTCTTTCTTAAAGTCAAGATTTTTTATTTTCATTAGCGTAGCATAAGATAATAAATCTATGCTACTTTCAAATAAATGAACTCTATTACTACTACTTAATGCCTCTAATCTAAAGGTGTAATTCTTATCACTTCCATCTGTTTCTCGCATATATCTTGAATCGTTTGTTGCCCTACAAAAAGCATATTTGGGAATTTTATTTTTGTCATATCCAATGAAAACTACATTATGATTGCCTTTTTCTTCATAAACAAGATTATTATTTATACATTCTTTTATTATCTCTTTATCAATTCCCCTTTTCATTAGATAATAAATAGCTCGATTATTATTATCATTTTTTATCGGTAAATCTAATTCCTTTTTCTCTTTCTTTTCAATACTTTGATAGACAATAGGTCTTTGAATTTTTGTTTTTTCTTCGATATAATCAATAGCTTGTTTAAATGATAAATTTCTATCTTCTTTTATATAATCGACTGCACTTCTTCCACCAATTCCTCTTGAAAACCAATTCCATAATCCATTACTAATTCTTAAACTATCGTGAGTTTTTGTTGTATAAGTATTAGCTCCTACTCTTACTAATTCATCAGGCTCATAATTTTTTAAGTAGGTTAATAAATCAATTTTTTTAATTTCTTCTACTACTTCTGGCGGTGTATATGATATATTTACCATCTCCTTAAAATAAAAAAATACAGACTATTTTGTCTGCTATCTTTCATAATTTTTATCTTTCTCATTTGTAGGACTTTCTTCTTCATTTGATGTATCCAATACTTGTTTATCCTTTTCGTTGATATTTAATGAAATATTAATTTTTTCTAATTCTTTCATTTTTTCTTTTAGCTCGTCCTCTTTAAAAAATGGTTTCTTAACTTCTATTTTAGCTGTTTCCAGTTGCTTTTTTAGATCCTCTATTTCTTCTTTATCATCCTTTATATAAGAGTCAAAGTCGCTTAAACTATTATCAATTCTTCTAATATTTCCATAGACATCACTACCTAGATGGATTTCTCTATTAGTTTTATTTTTTATATTAAGTGTAAATTCTCTCATTAAAGAATCAAAGCCTAGTTCTAATTTAAAACCTCTATATTCTCCTATTTCTTCTAATTCTTTGCTTTGTTTACTTGAACATGCTTTTAATAAAGCATTTCCAGCTTGTTCTTTATCAGTATATTCTATTCCCTTAATAATCATTTTAGAAAAGCCATCTTCGTTTGTTATAGTATGTTCTTCCAAGTATTTCTTATCAAATTCATACGCTTGTATAACTTCATCCAATTCTTTTATTTTTTTTGGATATACTGTCGATATTTTACTCTCTAAATCATAAATTTGGCTTAAATGATTTTGCTTTAATAACTTTAACTTTGATACTTCTGCATCTAGTTCTGTCTTTCTTAAAATATCTTTATTTCCAGTAGCTAATGCCTTTATTTCGCCATAAGATAATGCCTTTTCATCAACATCTTCCATAGAACGAACTGGAGTCTTTGAAGTCATTATTTGTGAAATAAATTTCTGTTTTGTTTCTACTCCTTGGAACATGTAAGCATCAAATGTTTTTTCAGTTACATAAGTATAAATATAAACTTTTTTATTTTTATTTCCTTGTCTTACAGCTCTACCATTTCTTTGTGTAAGGTCTGCTGGTCGCCATGGACAGTCTAAATGATGAAGTGCTATAATTTTGTCTTGCACATTTGTACCTGCTCCCATTTTGCTTGTACTACCTATTAAAACTCGTACTTCACCTTTTCTTACTTTGCTGAACAATTCTTTCTTTTTAGTTTCATTGTCTGCATCATGAATAAATGCGACTTCTTCTTCTGGTATTCCCTTTTCTATTAGTTTTCTTTTTAGGTCAGTATAAACATCCGTAAATGGTCTATCTTTTAATTTCCATACACCATTTACTAATTCTTTCTCATAAGGTTTATCATCTACTCCTAAACTGCGTGGTGTAGATAAATCGCAAAATACGAGTTGGGTTAATTTTTCTGCTTTATTTTCTTCCCAAATTTTATATATATTTCTCGCTGCTACATTAACCTTACTATCTTCAAAGTCCTCTAACTTTTCATTTATTAGTCTTTGGTCAAGAGCTAATTTTCTACCCTCATTAGTTATTTTTAACATGTTATCTTTTGATGGATCAACATTTGAATTTCTAATTAATTCAGCTCTTTCTCCAAGTCCTTTTACCATTTCTTGTTGCATTTTGCTCGGTTTTACAAATATATTTTTTTCTTCTACTTCTGGGGTAGGCAGATTCAATGTATCTGCTGTCCTAATATCTGCAACTTCTTTAAATAATGACATTAACTCTGGTAAATTGTGAAACCTCGCGAATCGTGTTCTAGCTCTAAATCCAGTACCTTCTGGTGCAAGTTCTATCGCTGTTATTGTTTCTCCAAATATAGATGCCCAGTTGTCAAAATTCTCAAGTTTTAATTTTTTCAAATCTTCAAATTGCAAATATCTCTGCATAGTATAAAGTTCTACCATACTATTACTTACAGGTGTACCTGTAGCAAAAACAGTACCCTTTCCATTCGTCATTTCATCAAGATAGCGACATTTCATAAATAAATCACTACTTTTTTGAGCCTCTGTTTGTGCAATTCCACTTACATTATGCATTTTTGTATATAAAAATAAGTTTTTATAGTTATGAGCTTCATCAACAAATAATTTATCAACTCCAAGTTCTTCAAAAGTTATTACATCATCTTTTCTATCATTTTTATTTAACTTCTCTAACTTATTTTCTAGCTGTTTCCTTGTTCTTTCCATTTGTTTAACTGTAAAATTCTCTGCTTTTTCTGACTTTGCTTCATCAATAGCTGCTAAAATTTGCTCAATTTGTTCTTCTATAAGGTATCGTTGCCTTTCAACTGACATTGGTATTCTCTCAAATTGCGAATGTCCAATAATTACAGCATCAAAATCTCCTGTTGCTATACGAGATACAAATTTTTTTCTATTTGCAGTTGCAAAATCTTTATTGGTTGCTACCATTATGTTTGCTGATGGATATAGTTGTAGAAATTCGCTAGCAAACTGCTCCACGATATGGTTTGGAACAACAAAAAGCGACTTGTTACAAAGTCCAAGTCGTTTGCTCTCCATCGCTCCTGCTACCATTTCAAATGTTTTGCCAGCACCGACTTCGTGAGCAAGTAAGGTATTTTTTCCATATAATATATGTGCAATAGCATTTTGTTGGTGTGGTCGTAATGTTATTTCTGGATTCATACCTACAAAATTCAAATGACTTCCATCATACTCTCGTGGACGAATGCTATTAAATCTTTCATTATATAATTGAACTAAACTATCTCGTCTTTTTTGGTCTTTCCATATCCAGTCTTGAAATGATTGTTTTATTTCTTCTTGCCTAGCTTGTGCAATAGCTGTTTCCTTCGCATTAAAAACACTCTCTTTTTTTCCTTCACTGTTTGTAATAGTATCAAATATTTTTATGTCTTTTAAATTTAAGGTTTTTTCAATAATTTCATAAGCATTAAGCCTATTTGTTCCATAGGTTTTATTAACCTTTACATTTCTATAATCATACCTTTTATTTGTTATATACCATTGAGAATTATATTCACTAAACTTTGTCTTAATATCCAATTGTGAATGATTTGGTGTTTCTAACAAATCATACATAAATTGGTCTATTACTTCTGTTGGTATCCATGTTGCCCCTAGCCTTATTCCTATCTCTGTTGCTGTTAAGTCTTTTGGTTGTACTTCTTTTAGTGCTTTTACATTTATTGCAAATTCTGGATGTGTTTCGACTAAAGATTCTGCAAGTTTCAGTTTTTCTCTTACATTACCACTTAAATATTCGTCAGCAGTTTCATATTTTCCATCTTCCATTGGTACTTTGAAAATAATACCCTCTAATTCATTTACAAGTTCTTCTTGTGTCTTATTAGAGAGTTTTGACATATATTCAAAATCTATAGATGCTTTTTCTGAAAGAGATACTATTAATGCTTCATTTGCTGTATCTACACTTGTAATCTCTTTATAAGCTTTTATTGTTCTTTTTGAGAACATATCTGCCTTTCTTATAAATTTTCCATCACTATCAAGAACTTCCAATGAACAAAGCAAATAATAGCTACTGTCATCTTCAAAAGCTATACGATTTCCTCTACTATTGATTAACCCATATTTTTTTACGAAATTATCATATTGTCTATTTAATTTCATTTGCACTTCTCTTATAGCTTCATTTGGAAAATCATCAGCTTGCAATTCAATAAGATTTCTTACAGTATCTCGTAATTCTATCATACCTTTAATTCTACTTACTGTTGTAATCGGTAAATTGTTTTGTTCTATCATTATGCTGTTTTCTCTAAAATAAAGTTTTCCATCAACTAAAGTATAAGATAAGTTTTTAACATTGGGATCTGCGGGTATGGTATTTATTTCTTCTTCCTCTATATCTCCATAATCAAATTCTTCAATTTCTGCTTTTATATCTTCTATTGCTTCATTTAATAATACAGATAGCTCTATTCCCTCATAAGGCTTACAAGTAGAATCTTCTCTACCATATTGAGTTGTATCCATTTCCATATTTCCTAAAATCATATTAGGATGTTGAACAAAGTATTTATTCATAACTATTCCATTTTTGTCTTTATCAAGGTCTACCCAGTCTGGCATAATATCTGTCATATTTTCTCTTTTCTGCAAAAATAAAATATCAGATGTTACCTTTGTACCTGCATTTTTAGTAAATGTATTATTTGGTAATCTTATTGCTCCAACTAAATCTGCTCTTTGCGCTATATACTTTCTTATAGATGAATTTTGCTTATCCATTGTTCCTTTTGAGGTAATAAATGCAACAATTCCTCCGCGGTCTTACCTTATCCAGTGTTTTGGCGAAAAAATAATCATGGATTAAGAATTTATACTTATCGTATCTTCTATCCATGACCTTAAAGTCTGAAAATGGTACATTTCCTATTGCAATATCAAAAAAGCTATCTGGTAAGTCAACTTTTTCATACCCTCGTACTGCTATTGTTGACTTTTGATATAGTTGTTGTGCAATTCTACCACTTATACTATCTTTTTCAATTCCATATACTTTACAATTTTCTAGCTCTTGTGGTAACATTCCAAAAAAGTTACCAACTCCACATGCAGGTTCTAAAATGTTTGCTTGTTTTAAACCCATATTTTGCAATGCGGTATAAATAGCATTTATAACAATAGGTGGTGTATAGAAAGCCGTTAATGTTGACTCTCTTGCTTGTGTATATTCTTCTGATGTTAATAGTTCCTGTAATTCCTTATATTCTTTGCTCCATTCTGTTTTATTCTCATTAAAAACATCTGCTAGTCCTCCCCAGCCAACATATTGTGATAATATATTTTGTTCTTCTGAAGTAGCATATCTGTTTTCTTGTTCACATTTTTTTAATACTTTTATTGCTTCAATATTTCTTGCATACTTTTCTCTTTGACCACCAATACCTAAATCATTATCTGTAATTTTGAAGTTTCTCCTCTCATTTTCAGGTATCTCTGGGTGTAAAATAAAATCTTGTATTTTATTTTTCTTCTTTACAACATTAGGTTCTATTTTAGTATTTATATCTGAGTTTGCACTTTGTTCTTGTTTTTCTTCTTTTAGACCATTTCTTTCATTTTGATAATACAAATTTTCAAAAGTTAATATACTTTCTTCTCTAAATATAGGATAGTTTATTTCTAAATCTAATAAACTTATTTTATCTTTTTCAATGTCTATTTCATCTATTTTATATTTCTTTTCCGATTCTAAATAAACTATATCTCCTACTTTGTATGGCTTTTCTTCTTGTATTTTTTCATTTTTTTGTTCGTTTTCTATATTTTCGGTAATATTTACATTATTTTCTTCTACTGTTTGTTGCTCTGTACTTCTTTCAATAATTAAATGATTATTAGCTGGATTTTCTTTTATTTTTTTCTCAAATTCAGCAAAGTCCATTTGTTGTGCAAATAATGGAAACTTTGGGTCATATAATGTAACAACATTATTATCAATAGATGAAATTTCATACTCATTTGCACCTATATAAATAGTATCTCCTAAATGATATTCATAATGTGGAATTCTTGGCTCTAATATTGAAATCAGTTCTTGTATTTCTGTTTTTTTTGTATTATCAATAGTACTTAATTTATTTTTTAGAGCATTTACATAGTCTGCTACGTTTCTATTATCGTTTATATCAGCTTTTACTACTTCAATATTTTCTTCATCGGTATTTAATGCTTTACTATCATCTGTATAGCTATATAATTCAAATGGTGTTACAAATGAATATACTTTTTTAGCAAGTTCATACTCCTGATTTTTTTCCTTTTCTTCTAGCCTTTTTCTTGCTTCTCTTAATCGTCTTTTTTGTTCTTGTTCTTCAACCCACTTTGGATATTCTTCCAGTTCTTTTGGATTAAGGTATCTATTTAATCTTATAAGTTCTGATATTCTTTTTTCAATATAGTTCCAATTAAATGATTGTTCTTTTGCACTTTCATCAAGATAGCCTCTATTAAAGTTTATTCCTTTTGCATTATACCAAACTCCAATACCAGAACCTTTAAAAACAGATGAACTTCCACCTTCTCCATATTTTCCTTTTAAATAGTCTATATTTTCTTTATTTGATAAACTCTCCCTAAAATGTGTATATATACTATACTTTAGTTCTTGAGATTCCTCTTGCAAAAATTTATCTATAAATTCTTGTGAAAATTCTAAATCATTTTCCTTTTTATTGTTTTTGTAAATTTCGATTTTTTGCGCATTTTCATCTATTGGATTCTCATACCTATCTTTTAATTGATGTAAAACTATCATTGCATCATAATGATATGTTAGATTTTCCCATGTTACAAAACTTTCTGCTCTTTCTTTTTTATTAGATATTGGGGATATATATTCTTTTTCTTCAAAAAATACTCCATTTTCATATTTTTTATATCCAAACTTTATATTATTAATAATAATTTCTGAATATTCACTATTGAATATATCTTTTAAATATTCTGCTCTTTTAGATATATCTTTTTCATTTTCAAAATATTTTACAATTTCGTCATTATTTTTTGACAAAAATGTAGTTGTTGCAAGAACTTGATTTATTTTCGAGTCTGGAACACAAAAACTTACATCATTATCTTTTATATATTCTGTTAAATGAATATTATTTCTCTCTCCACTATTTCCTCGGCTGTGGCTTTCAAATTGTTCATTAGCTGTACCCACTTCATCTGGTCTGTTGCTTTCAAGTTCTCGTCTATTTTCTCCTTCTCTGCCATTTCCCTCACTATTTGTCTTACTCTCCTGCTCGCTGTTTTCTGCACTTCGTTCAAGTGTTTTGTTAGTCTTTTCTCCATCTTCAATATCGTTAGTTCTGCTTTCTTGTGTTCTTTTAGATAGTTCAATCTCATTCTGGCGTATTTCCCCGTTGGAATTTGCTCTTTCTCCATTACTAAATTTGGTATATTGTAATCCCCCTGTCTTGTGTAAGTTATTTCGCTCATCACTATTTCCTCCTTTTTCTATATTTTCAGTATTAGCATATAGCTTTTGATTTTCTTTTTCAATTGTACGATTTTTATTTTTTTCATCTTTTTGCAGAGTTAAAACTGTATTAGCAATTTGTCTTAACTGCATCTCTGCCATATCGCTAACTGCTGTACCAAAAATAGTTAATATTCTAGGATTATCTAAATACTCAATATATTGCAGATCATCTTTTAAAACTTCTTCTCTTGCATTTATTCCACATCTAGTATAAATTATGTGATTCATACTAGACATTATTGCAACTTTTAATATCATCTCTATTTCATCATCTGTCATATTTTCTAGTTTTGTTCCAATTTTATATTGTTTTATTGACTCCATATAATCTTGTATATTATCTTCGACAATATTATATGATGCAAGCCTTATTGCTTTTATTAAGTCTTTATCTTCTCTATTTTCGCTAAATAATTGTCCAAAACTTGATTCTAATGTATTAATTATTTCTTGTTCATATTCTAGCTTTATATCCCACAATCTATATTCCGTATTATCGTAATTATGAGTGTCTGATATGTCAAATAAAATTCTAAAAGGATATGGACTATTTTCATCTTTTGAAAATACAAATATACCATTAGCTCCTTGATTTACCCATCTTTTTAATTTTTTATTCCACTCTCCAATTTCGGCACAAGCCTTTGCATCTGGTCTTTGTGCATAAATTAAAATTTGGTCATCAAAACTATATTTGAAATTCCATGCACAACTATCTAAAAAAGATTGCCATTTTTCTACATTTTTTGCAATATTGTTTACTACTTCATTATAGAGTTCTCTTGTCTCTTTTATTTTTCCCAATTTGTTCCACCCCTATATTTTCAGTTTTTTCATTTTTTTTGTATAATCTTCATCAGTTTTCATTATATTGTCAAATGCAGATATTAATAATACAATTAGTTCTGCTGCTTCATTTTGAAATAAGCTAATATCGATTATTGATACTTCTCCTTCTTCGTCTTTTTCTGGTATAGAATATTTTAATAATGTTTTCTTTAAGTTATTTGCTTTTTCTTTCCACTCTTTTGTTACGATATTTCCCTCTTGAAATGTTAATATAGTCATCAGCTTATTGAAATTGCCTTTATTTACAATAAATTTTACTGATGGCTTTTTATAATACTCAATCATGTTTTTCTTCATTCCTTTCATCTAAATTTTTTCCTGATAAAAATTCAATAATTTTCTTTTTTATTACTGCATTTCTAAAATCCATAATTAAACTCTTTTCTATGGGAGTAAATTCCTTATTTATTTCGTCTAAACTATCCCATTGTATTGCCTTTATTTGTTTTTCTGTATTTATATTGCTTTGAAATAGTTTTTCTAATGTTTTTACAATTTGATTTGTAGTATATTTTGACATTTATTGCCCTCCTAAAAATATTTTTAGGTGGCTATTTTTCAAGCCACCTCATAATTTTATTTACTATATTTTCTCTTTCTGTATTCATGAACTCCAATTCCTGTAATAGCTAATGCTGACATTACTAATAACGCAATTAAGCCTATCATATTACTATTATCGCCAGTTTTAGGTGTATCTATTGGTGTATTGTAAAATTCAAAAGTATATACAGAATCTTCTCCTTCTACTTTTTCTCCATCTATAAATACTCCCTTGTCATTCATTTCAACTTTAACTATTTTGTCAGAAAGTATATAGCCTTTTGGAGCTGACAATTCCTTGATAAAGAAAACCCCATATCTTAAGTTCTCAAATAAAACTATACCTTGTTCTTTATCTGATTCAACTTCTTTTATAAGTTTAGTACATTCCTCATCCTCAAAAATTCCAAAAACAAATTTATCTTTGATAATTTCTTCATTTTTACTGTCCTTTTTAATTAGTTTTACAGATTGTAAAATAGGCATATCCTTCATTTCAATTTTCTGAGTATTTTTATCTATACCTACTTCAAATTCAATTGATTCGGTTATTTCATACCCATAAGGAGCCGTCTTCTCTGTTAGTGTATATTTTTCTCCCTCTTTCAATCCAGTAATATGATGAGGTTCTTTAGTTGAAGTCCAAGAATCAACAACATTTCCTTCTTCATCTGTAACAACTAATTCTGCTCCTTCTAATTCTTTACCAGTTGTTAAATCTGTTTTTGTAACATCAACAATCTTATCAATTAACACAAGTTCTTGTGTATCTTTGTCAGTAGTAACTGTGAACTCAACATCTGTAGCTTTTACGAATCCAGCTGGTGCTGTTTCTTCATGAAGTGTGTATGTTTTTCCTTCCTCTAAACCTGTAATGTTGTGTGCTTCTTTAGTAGAAGTCCAGCTATCAACGATTTCTCCACTTTCATCTGTTACAGTTATTTCTGCACCTTCAATCTCGTTTCCTCCAATATCAACTTTACTCATCTCAACTATTTTATCTATTAATACAATTTTTTGTGTATCTTTGTCAGTAGAAACTGTGAACTCAACATCTGTAGCTTTTACGAATCCAGCTGGTGCTGTTTCTTCATGAAGTGTGTATGTTTTTCCTTCCTCTAAACCTGTAATGTTGTGTGCTTCTTTAGTAGAAGTCCAGCTATCAACGATTTCTCCACTTTCATCTGTTACAGTTATTTCTGCACCTTCAATCTCGTTTCCTCCAATATCAACTTTACTCATCTCAACTATTTTATCTATTAATACAATTTTTTGTGTATCTTTGTCAGTAGAAACTGTGAACTCAACATCTGTAGCTTTTACATATCCATCAGTTGCTATTTCTTCATGAAGTCTATATGTTTTTTCTTCCTCTAAACCATTTATTCTATGTGCTGTTTTTTCTGAAGTCCATTCGTCTATTAAGTTATTATCTGTATCGAATACTTGAATTTTAGCACCTTCTAGTTCTTCACCAGCAAAATTCTTTTTATACATTTCTACAATTTTATCAATCATTTGTACTTTTTGAATTTTTGCTGTATTTTCAACTTTAAATTCAATATCTGTAGACTTTACAAATCCATCAGGTGCAATTTCTTCTCTTAACACATAAGTATTTCCAACTTTTAACCCTTCTATTTTATGAGTTTTTTCACTAGAAGTCCAAGAATCAATTACATTTCCTTCTTTATCTAAAACTGATAATTTAGCACCTTGTAGTTCATCTTCACCAGTTATATCTCTCTTAGAAATTTCTATAAATGTAGTGTCGTTTCCTATATCTAGTTTAACAGTATATTTTTTTGTTGATGTATCTATTTGAGTAAATTTTACATCATATTTTGTATCATCTATCACTGCTCCATCAATAGTTGACACTTCTTTTAGGTAATATGAACCCATCCAAAGATTATCAACAACTAATTTTCCTTCTGAATC
>CANRLA010000034.1 GCA_947631315.1 uncultured Clostridia bacterium
TCGATGGACAATATAATCATTTTGATTATAATTCAACAGTAGCAGTAACAAAAGATGAAGAAGGAAACAATATATTAGTATTTAATTTAGACTCAGCAAATGTAGGATTAGATGAAAATTCTTGGGGAAATAATGCAAAACTATATTATTATAATAATATAGAATATGATACGGAAGAAAAAAGGGAAAAAGCATATGAACAGCAAAAAAATACAACTGTAGAGAACGGAGGAGCTGGGTATGATAGACAAATATGCAATGATATAAAAGACTATTTAGATGAAGAAACAGGGGCATTTAAATTTAATGGAAATAATTATATAGAGGTATATAATGAAAATGGATTAAATTTTGAGAAAGGATGTACTTATGAATTCTATGGAATTATAAGCGAAGATAGCTCAGATGCTGGGAACTATCATGGGTTATTTGGCTTGTGGAATGGAGATTTCAACTGGCAGCCAGTAATACGTTTTGGTTGGTTAGGTAATAGCGCTTTTTATAATTTAATATATCCTACTTGGATGAAGGATGAAAAAGATGTCATAATAAAGGATAAAGATGAGTATGGTGGTTGGGCAGAAAGTAATGACTATCCTTGGAATCAAAAGTATGAACTAGGTGCGGATAAATTGAATCAGGATTTATTCTTTACAATAACGATTGAGCCATCAGGAGATGATAATAGTTTACCAAGTCAGACGATATATTTAAATGGTGAGAAAATAGGTAGTAGTTTTCTAGGAAAGAAGTATTATACAGAATTTGTAAGTGCGTCAAAAGAACTTAATTATTTGGACTTGGGAAGATGCACAATGGGTCGGAGTGGGTAGATGGTTTTATCAAAAAGGTTTATGTTATAGTTTGAGACTATATGATAAGGCTTTAAGTGAAGAAGAAGTGCAAGCCAATTATAAAAAAACAACAGAATATCATAAATATATACTAGATAGTAAAAAAATTTATTAATGAAAAAACTTAATAAAAATTAATATATTAAAAATATAGCATAACGACTAGGTAAAATCAAGATTATAAAAAATAAAAAAGAATTAGAAATTTATAAAAAACAAAAAGAATAAATCTTATAAAAAGCTTAATATAAGCCAATTACAAGATTTATTCTTTTTTTATTAAGTTTTTTCATTAATAAAAATTAACATAAAGTAAAAACGAAAGGAAATATGTACAAATGAAAGAAAAAAGAAAAACATTGGATAAAAAAGAAGAAAACTTAAAATTTAAAAAGATATCTAAAAAACAAAAATGGCAAGAACGAGGAATAACATTAATAGCATTAGTAATTACAATAATAATCTTGTTAATTTTGACCGGAGTAACACTGAATATAGCATTATCAGATAATGGGTTATTTAGTAAAACAAAGAAAGCAGCGGAAGATTATAAAGAAGCTCAAAATGAAGAGGAAGAATCAATAAGACAAATATCAACGCAACTATATAGTGAATATGTAGGAGCAATAGTTGAAGGGTATAGTCCAGCCAGTAGTAAAGATACAGTTAAAATAGAGAAGACAACATCAGGGCTGGATAGTAAAACAGATAACGAAGGAAATACAATTGAAGGAGTAGGAGAAGATTTTAGTCAAACATTTACAGCAGAAGACATGAATTGGAGAGTATGGGACTTTGATGGAAATATATTAAGGATAATAGGAGAACCGACGACGTCAAAATTAACATTAAAAGGAGCAGCGGGATATAATAATGGAGTATGGGCAATGGACTATATTTGTAAGACATTATATTCAGATGAAGAAAAAGGAGCAATAGCAACAAATTTAAAAAGAACAGATATACAAAAAGTAAGTACATATGACTATACACAATATAAACATCAACCAAATGATTATTTTGAAGATACAACAAAAGGTGATGAAAGTTCAATTTATTTTGGAGCAACGAAGACATATAGTGGAGACAATGTTCAGTATCCCGATATGTGGAATGACAATGATAAAGATTGGACGTACAAATATAAAGATGGAAATAGGACAGGAGGAGACAAAGAGTGTGAAAAATGGGAGGTAATAGGGAATAGTAACGGTCAAATGAGCAATAAAATGAATACTGGAGATGAAAAAACAGAATTTAAACAATCATATTATTACCATGATTATAACAAAAATGAATTTATAAAAAGTGCATATTATGATTTAATTTTTAAAAACAAGGATGATTCTGATGTGGAGACATACTGGCTTGGAGGGCGCTACGTGCATCTGTATGAGAATAGCTATGACTTTGGGGTGCAATTTGTGAGCATAAGCGATGGGAAATACCGTGTTCATGGTTTTCCATGTGTAAAAATTGGAACCGATGGTCAAAGTAGCAATCGTGCGCTTCGTCCCATAGTATCTATAAATTTGATGTCTAGTAAATATACGATGACTTCGGAAACTAATGCAGATGGAAAAATGACAATTACATTGAGTTAGAATGAACAGCGTAATGGAAAAGATTAATAAGTAAGATTAAATAAAAGTATGATAGAAGTAACTAAAAAAATTATTAAGGTTGAAACTTAATAAAAATTTAATACATAAAAAATATAGCATAACAACAGTATTAAATCAAGATAATAAAAATTAAAAAAAATATAAAAGAGGGTAAAAAATAAAAAGAATAAATCTTATAAAAGGCTTAAAATAGGCTGATTACAAGATTTATTCTTTTTTTATTAAGTTTCAACCTTAATAAAATTAACATAAAGTAAAAAGAGAAAGGACAATAAAACAAATGAGAGAAAAAAGAAAAACATCAGATAAAAAAAGTGAGAACTTGAAATTCAAAAAGATAGCTAAAAAACAAAAGTTGCAAGAACGAGGAATAACATTAATAGCCTTAGTAGTAACAATAATAATATTGTTAATCTTGTCAGGAGTAACACTAAATATAGCATTATCAGATGGAGGGCTATTTAGTAAAACAAAGGAAGCAGCAAAAAAATATCAAACAGAATCAGAAAGAGAAGCATTAGAGATGTCAATTATGTCTTATAAATTAGGAGAAAATACAGAAGATGAAACCACTAAATTAGGTAAAAAATTAGTAGATAGAAGTTTGGACAATAGTAGCACATGGGACATAATAGTAGAAAAAAATACTAATAAAACATATGGAACAGGATGGTATTATATAGAGAAAGGGCAAGAAATAGAAGGATTAGGAACAACCCAAAATTCATTTGTAATAAACTATGAAACAGGAGAAATAATAAATTTAGTCGATGGACAATATAATCATTTTGATTATAATTCAACAGTAGCAGTAACAAAAGATGAAGAAGGAAACAATATATTAGTATTTAATTTTGATTCATCAAATATAGATAAAAGTATATCATCATTTGGAAAAAACACAAAATTATATTATTATGATGAGGAAACTTATGGAACAGTAGATGATAGAAAGAAAGCACTCGAATTAGAAAGACGGACATACTGTAACTGATAGTGGAATAGATGGTTATGATAGACAAATAGCAGAGAGTACAGATGATTACATTGATGATGAAACGAATGCATTTAGTTTTAAAGGGAATAATTATATAGAAGTATATAACGAGAATGGATTTGATTTTAGCAATGGTCTGACCTATGAATTCTACGGAAGAATAGATGGTATGAATGCTTGTTTTGAAATGGACGAGGATAATCCTTACTATGGTCTTTTTGGATTATGGGATGGAGATTTTGACAAACAACCGACAATTCGCTTTGGCTGTACGAAAAATAATGTGTACTATAACTTAATCTATCCTCATTGGATGCTAAATGATGGTGGGAATGAGATAAAGGATGTTGAAGAATATGGTGGTTGGGCTGTAAATGGAGAGTACCCTTGGAATCAAAGCAGAGATTTAGGTGTTGAAGTAAATAGTGGTGATTTATATTTAACGGTTTCAATTAACCCGTCGAGTAATAATGATGAGGATGATTTACCAACGCAAACGGTGTATGTGAATGGTAAAAAAATAGATAGTAGTTTTCTAGGGAAGCAGTATTATGAGAAATTTGTAACGGGATTAGATTCGCTAAATTATTTGGATATAGGTAGATGCTCCCAAGATTTACCGGGTCATTGGTTTTATCAAAAAGGTTTATGTTATTGTCTAAGATTATATAATAAGGGATTAAGTGATGAAGAAGTGCAAGCAAATTATGATACAACAACAGAATTTCATAAATATATGCTAGATAGTAAAAAAATTTATTAATGAAAAAACTTAATAAAAATTACTATATGAAAAATATAGCATAATGGCGGGATTAAATCAAGATTATAAAAAATAAAAGAGAATTAAAATTGTAGAAAAGATAAAATAAAAAATCTTATGAAAAGCTTATAAAAAGCTAGTCATAAGATTTTTTCATTTTTTATTAAGTTTTTTCCTTAATAAAAATTAACATAAAGTAAAAACGAAAGGAAAGATGTACAAATGAAAGAAAAAAGAAAAACATTGGATAAAAAAGAAGAAAACTTAAAATTTAAAAAGATAGCTAAAAAACAAAAATGGCAAGAACGAGGAATAACATTAATAGCATTAGTAATTACAATAATAATCTTATTAATTTTGACTGGGGTGACACTAAATATAGCATTATCAGATAATGGGTTATTTAGTAAAACAAAGAAAGCAGCAGAAGATTATAAAGAAGCTCAAAATGAAGAGGAAGAATCAATAAGACAAATATCAACGCAACTATATAGTGAATATGTAGGAGCAATAGTTGAAGGGTATAGTCCAGCCAGTAGTAAAGATACAGTTAAAATAGAGAAGACAACATCAGGGTTAGTTTATGGTGAGAACGATAATAAAGAAGAAGAAGAAAAAATAGAAAATGAAAATATCAAAGAAGATGAAAGTCAAACATTTAAGGCAGACGCAGACATGAATTGGGGAGTGTGGGACTTTGACGGAAACATATTAAGAATAATAGGAGACCCAACAGCAACAAAATTAACATTACGAGGACCAGCGGGATATAATAATGGAGTATGGGTAATGGATCATATATGTAGAACATTATATTCAAATGAAGAAAGAGGAGCAATAGCAACAAATTTAAAAAGAACAGATATACAAAAAGTAAGTACTTATGATTATACACAATATAAACATCAACCAAATGATTTTCATGAAGATACAACAAAAGGTGCTGAAGATTCAATTTACTTTGGTGCAATGAAAACATATTCTGATAACTATCAATATCCTGATTTGTGGTATGCAAATGATAGAAACTGGACATATGAATATAACAATAAAGAAAATGCAACAACAGTCGTTGACAAGGAATGCAAAATATGGGAAGTGATTGAAACCGATAATGGTTTAATAGATAATGACATGAATACTGGAGATGAAAAGACAGAATTTAAACAATCATATTATAATCATACTTATAATGAAAATGAATTTATAAATAGTGCATATTATCATTTAATCTTTGAGAACACGAAACAAGAGGATATAGGTTACTACTGGCTGGCTGGACGATGTGTTCACTTGGATGCTACTAAGAGACACTTTAACTTACATGTTCTGTACACTCATAATGGCACACGACAGATTGGAGGCACAGCTATGTGCTATTCCGACCGGAACTTCAAATAATAAGACGCTAGCGCTTCGACCAATAGTTACAATCGACCTGAAATCTAGTGGATACAAGATGACTACAGAGATTGGAAACGATGGAAAAATGACGGTTAATTTAAACTAGAGCGAAAATCTAAGGCAATATAAATATAAAAATAATGATATAAGTAAAAATGAACAGTAATTAAAAATAAAGAATAATAAGGTAAATAGAGAGTATAGAATCATTTGTGTAAACTTTAAACTTCTTATGATATAAAACATAAATAACTATGAAGTACCCATCCAAAACATCTAATATTTGGATGGGTACTTCATATTGTTTGATTTTTTTGTTGCTAAAATGTCAAAATCTAATTCTAAATTTTTTCAATAGATTTTAAAGCTAAATTAATCATACTATTTAAAGATTTTTCTCTATCTAAGCTTGAAATTTCAGTATCTTTATATCTTGAATCTACTGCAGTAAGAAGACAGGAAGCTTTTTTACCAAGATATTTTGCAGTATAGAATAAAGCGAAAGACTCCATTTCTGCTCCGATAATGTGCATATCTTGTGGAAAACGAGATTTAAATTGTTCGAAATCTTTAACATAATAATCAAAAATTTCACTGCAAATTATATTTCCTTTAAATAATTTTATATTTTCCTCTAAAGCAGATTGTTCAATTAGATTATTTAAATCTTTATCAGCGCTAATTATATGGCAATCTTCTCCAGTTAAACCGTGTGCAAAATTGCCTTCTGTGTAGCTATCTTCTACTAAAATAGTATCTAAAAGTTCTATTTCAGGAATATAAACTCCGCAAGTTCCAAGTCTTAAAATGTATTCTACATCATAAAATTTGAAAAGCTCATAACTATAAATTCCAATACTAGGCATACCCATACCTGATGCAAAAACTGTAATTTCTTTATTTTTATATTTTCCTGTATAAGCATACATATTTCTAACAGAATTAATTAATTTTGGTTCAGTTAAAAAATTTTCAGCAATATATTTTGCTCTTAATGGGTCTCCAGGCATCAATAATATTTTTGCAATATCCTCTTTTTTAGCTTCAATATGTGGTGTCATAATAGCCTCCTAAAATAAATTTAAAATTATTATATTTGTTTATTTTGATTAAGTCAATTGAAAAAATAAAATAATAAATATTTCATTGATAATAACTTACTTTTATGATAGTATAACTTATGAAAAAAATTGATATGCATAAACATAAAAGATATTCATAGAAAATAAAAGAAAAGGATAAAAACAACCATGAATAATAAAAAGAAAGAAACACTAATAATAACTATTGTTATAGTATTACAAACAATTTTATTTATAATTGCTGGATTTCAAAAGTCATATATACATATGGATGAGGCATATTCATTGGGATTAGCAAGTTATGATAAAACCGAGATACAAGCAAACGATGATTTTTATGATACTTGGCATAATAAAGAATACTATGAGGACTACTTAACTGTTAATGATGATGAAATAGGAGAATATGGTCAGGTATACGAAAACCAAAAGAATGATGTTCACCCACCTTTGTATTATCTACTACTTAGATTTGCAATGGGATTTAATGTTGGCAAATATTCAAAATGGCCAGGAATAATTGTTAATATAATTATTTATATTTTCATTACTCTTTTTATGTATTTGATTTTACAAAAATTATTAAATGGAAAAGAAAAGGTCAAAGAAAAATCTATTATTCTAGCATTTATTTCGTCAATTACAATGGCATCACTTACAACTGTAATTTACATTAGAATGTACGCACTGGCTACCTTAAATGTGTTGATAACTACATATTTACATATAAAATTATTAGAAAGCCAAAAAGCTAATTTTAAATTACTATTTTGTATTGGCTTGGCAGTTTTGGCTGGAGTGCTTACACATTACTATTATTTATTCTTCTTAGCAATGTTGTATTTAATATTTGCTATAAAATATATTAAGCAAAAACAGTATAAAAATCTAGCTTACTATACATTGACAATGATAATATCAGGAGCAATATCATTATTGATTTGGCCTTATTCTATAAAGCATATGTTTTTTGGATATAGAGGGCAAGGAGTAATTAGCAATTTACTTAATATAAAATTGTTTATTGTAAATGTAATTTGTTATTTGGAAAAAATGAATAGATTTGCATTTAACAATTTATTACTGTTTATTATCATAATGATTGTAGGACTTATTATTTATAAAAAAGTAAAAAAGATTAAGCAAAAATCTTCTATAAATGAGATAGCAAAAATAATACTTTATCCAATGATTTTTTATTTTATCATTGTTGCTATTGCTTCACCTTGGATAGAGTTAAGATACATAATGCCTATATGTGGCTTAGCTTTTATATTAGTAATGTACTATGTAGATAAATTTTTAAATACAATTTTTAAAGAAAAAACAAGTAACAAGATAATAGTAGCTATATTAATTGCAACTTTAATATCACCACTTATTTTTAGAATAGAACCTGAGGTAATGTTTAGTGATAAAAAAGAAATTGTAAGCAAAATGAGAAATGAATTAAATGTACCAACAGTATTTTTCTTTAATTCAAGTCATAACAGATTTTTAGATGACATTTTATTATTTGCAACTGTTGATGAATCCTATGTTGCAAAAGATTTAGAATATACAGAAGAAAATATAAGAAATATATTGCAAAACAAAGATATTTCAAATGGAATAGTAGTATTTATAAATGGTGGTCAAGAAAATGACGATATATTGGAAGTTACCAAAAATGCTATGGATTTTGAAAATATTCAATATTTAAAAAGATTAAATGCTTGTGATGTTTATTATTTGAAATAATAACACAATTTGAATAATTGTATGAACTAATTTGTATGAAAAAAATCGAATAAAAAATAATTGGCATTAAAATTACAAATTATAAATAGTAGAAAGGTAAATCTTAATGTTAAATCAGTTTAATAGAACAGAATTATTGATAGGAAAAGAAGGAATTGAAATTCTAAATAAAGCAAAAGTTGCAGTATTTGGAATTGGAGGAGTAGGATCCTTTGTTATTGAAGGATTAGCAAGGGCAGGTGTAGGAAATTTTATATTAGTTGATAATGATAAAGTTGATTTGACTAATTTAAATAGACAAATAATTGCCACACACAAAACTATAGGAAAACCGAAAGTAGAAGTAGCAAAAGAAAGAATATTGGATATAAATCCAAATGCCAAAATTGAAACGCGCCAAGAATTTTTTATGCCTGACAGTAAAGAAATTTTAGATAATTCTATTGATTATATAGTTGATTCTGTAGATACAGTAACTGCAAAAATTGAAATAGTGGTAAGAGCTAAGAAACTTAATATCCCAATTATCTCAAGCATGGGAACAGGAAACAAACTTAACCCAACTAAATTTGAAGTAACAGACATTTATAAGACTAGTGTATGTCCTCTAGCGAAAGTTATGAGAAAAGAATTAAAAGAAAGAGGAATTGATAGACTTAAAGTTGTTTATTCAAAAGAAGAACCTATTAAGTTAAATAAAAAAATAGATTGTAATGAAAATGATAATTCTATAGAAATACAAGAAAAATGCAAAGGAAAAAATAATGTACCAGGAAGCATATCTTTTGTACCATCAGTTGCAGGATTAATTATTGCAGGAGAAGTAGTCAAAGATATAATAGGAATTAAATAAAAATATTTATTTAGAAAGGCTATAAAGATATGAGTCACAAGCATTATAAAAAATATAATGGAATTGCTATAATAGTAGTTATCATACTAGCAATAATTACAGGGATATTTTTGGGATTAGTAAAAAACAACCGAATTAATATTTCAACTAAATATATAGATTCAAAAAATGAAAACAATAATACTATTTTAAATGAACCGAAAAAACATGATTTATTTGAAAAATATTATTCTCAATCAGAAGAAACATTAAAAAATATGACTTTAGAAGAAAAAGTTGGACAAATGTTTTTAGCGAGATTTCCAAAAAGCAATGTAGTTGAAGAAATAGAAAATTATAATCCAGGTGGTTATATATTATTTGGAAAAGATTTTGAAAACGAAACTAAAACATCAATGTTAACTAAATTACAAGAATGTCAAAATGCTAGTAAAATTAAATTAATATTGGGAGTTGATGAAGAAGGAGGAAGTGTTACAAGAGTAAGTTCCTATCAAGCATTTCGCTTAAGCAAATTTTTATCACCTCAAGCGTTATGGAAACAAGGTGGAATGCAAGCAATTTTAGATGATTCTACAGAAAAATCAAGTTTATTAAAAAGTATAGGATTAAATATGAATTTAGCTCCAGTAGCAGATGTACCAACTGATGCATCATCTTTTATGTATAACAGGTCAGTAGGCAAAGGAGCAGAAGAAACAGCAACGTATATAGAGCAATTAATAAGAACTATGAACAATGATGAAATGATTTCTGTTATGAAACATTTTCCTGGCTATGGAGATAATGTAGACACACATACAGGAATTTCAATTGATGAAAAGGAATATGAAACATTTCAAAAATCTGATTTTTTACCATTTATAAGTGGGATTGAAGCGGAAGGACCATGCATATTAGTAAGTCACATAATAGTAAAATCTATGGATGCAGATAAGCCTGCTTCATTATCAGAAAATGTTCATAATATCTTAAGAAATGAATTAAACTTTTCAGGAATCATAATAACTGATGATTTAGCCATGGATGCTATAAAACAATATGCTGAAAATGGAGAAGCTGCTGTTCAAGCAGTATTAGCAGGAAACGATATGATTATATCTTCTGATTTTGTAGAGCAAAAACAAGAAATATTAAATGCTATAGAAAATGGAAGAATTTCTGAAACACAAATAAATGAATCTGTTAAAAGAATATTAGCAATGAAATTTATGTACAAAATAATTAGTGTAGAATAATTTATATAAAAAATAGGGAGCATAACTATATGAATATAAAAAGTAAATTACCAATAGTACAGAAAATATTAGACAATATGGAAAAAGACCACATAAGCGAATCTTCAGCTCAGTGTGCTTATTATGTCATTTTGTCATTTGTACCATTTATAATTTTGCTATTAACATTAATTCAATATACAGGAATAGAACCACAACAATTATTTAATATAATATCAGAAGTAATGCCAGCAGACATGAGTGGAGCAGTATTAGGTGTAGTTATGGAAGTATATTCAAAATCAATAGGAACTATTTCTTTATCAATAATCTTTACTCTATTCGCAGCAGATAAGGGATTATTTGCTTTAATAAAGGGATTGCATACAGTATATGAATTTAGTGATAATCAAAAAAAGTCAATTATATATTTAAAAATAATGTCATTAATAAAAACAGTTGCGTTTGTTGTAATAATTGCGGTGGGACTAGTTATATTGGTATTTGGCAGCACTATAATTTCAACAATGCAAGAAAACTTTGGACTTCTAAAAGACTATACAATAATTTCAGATATAGTAACACACTTGATTTATATATTTGCATTTTTTATCATATTTTTATGTATTTACAAATTCTTGCCGGGATATAAAATAACATTTAGAAGTCAAATAAGAGGAGCACTATTTGGTTCAGTCGCACTAAATATTTTATCAATTGTATTTTCTATATATTTAGATATTTTTAAAGGATTTTCTACAACATATGGAAGTTTAACTGCTTTAATGCTTATAATGATGTGGACTTACGCGTGTTTTTATATAATATTTTTAGGAGCAGAGATAAATAAATTTTATAGTATGAAAAACAAAAATAATTAATTTATATAAAGTGGTAAAATAGAAAAATTTATTCTTATTTTACCACTTTAAAAATGTTTATAAATTTGTTAATTAAATTTATTTGAATGATAAAATATAACAAACGGAACAATGTCGAATTTTGTAAAAACAGGGCATACGAAAATTCTTGACTTATGTCATATTTTGGCATTATAATCAAAACATAATTTTTTTCAAATATTTTTAATTCTTAAAAATTCATAAAAAAATTAAATCTAAAAATTTGAGAGGAAAGATTTATGTCTAAAAATAAAATGTTAATTCCAAAAATCGATGTAGTATTTCAAAGTTTGTTTAGTAAAAATCATCCAAAAGAAACAAAAGCATTTGCAGAAGCGCTATTAGAAGAAAAGATAGAAAGTATGAAAATAAATGAAGGGAAAGATTTAATAAGAAGTAAACCAACTGATAAGTTAGGAATATTAGATTTAGAACTGGATATAAATAATAAAGAAAAAGTAGATGTAGAAGTACAATTGCTAGATAAAGATAATTTTATAGAAAGACTGCTGTTTTATGCAACGAGACTATATTCAGACCAAATGAAAATAGGAGAAAATTATGGAGAAATAAAAAGAGTAGTGATAGTAGCAATAGTAGATTTTGAAATAGAAAATCTAAAAGAAATAGACGAAATGGAAACGAAATGGAAGTTAATAGAGACGAAAAATCGTGAAAAAGTATTGACAGAGAAAATAGAAATCAATATAATAAATCTAAAGAAAGCATTGGGAGAGTATAGAAAAGACAAAAACAATGAAAAAGCACAATGGATGCTATTTCTAGATAATCCAAACTCGAAGGAGGTCAAGGAAATAATGAAGGAGAATAAAGAAATAGAAGAATGTGTAATAACAGTAAAAGAGATGAGCGAAGATGAAGAAATGCAAAGATTAGCATTTTTAAGAAAAAAAGCAATAATGGATGAAAATGCAATAAGAAGCAAAGGTTATAAAGATGGAGAAAAAGCTGGAGTTAAACAAGGAGAAAAAAACAGAGCAATAGAAATAGCAAAAAAATTAATAAAAGAAGGCAAAGATACAAAATATATATTAGAATTAACAGGATTAGAAGAAAACGAAATAAACGAACTATAAATTATATTTTAGGAAATGTGAGACTATCATAAAATCTGTGTAAATAGGATCCCTCCAATTGATAGTCTCAAAGTTTCTGTTTATTATACTGGCTCAATATCTATAAATCTAATTAATTTATTTTTAGATTTTAGATAAGCCTTTATTTTTTTCTCAATAGTCAAATATTTTTTTATCGTCATATTTTCTGCAACTTTTATTTGTATAAATACACTATAATAAGTTGACATTTTTATAACTTTAACATTTTTGCAATTTACATTTTTAAAATTTTCTAAATCTTTAATTATTTCATCTTTTATCTCAGTATTTTCTTCATCATTTGTAAGAAGTCCTTTTACATTGCATATTATCATTTTTATTGACATATAGAAAACATATATTGCCATACCTAAACTACCAATTTTATCAACATTTATTTCAATAGGAATGTATTGTTCTAATGATGACAAAATTAATATAACTAATACAACGCAAGTTGAAATAAAATCTACTCTTGATTCCTTAGAAGCATCTATCATTAATTCACTTTTATATTTTTTTCCATAATAATTTAATAATCTTACAACAATTGTTTTGACAGCTAATACCAACAAAATACAAATAAATAAAACTAGATTAGGCTTTAAATTTCCTTCAAAAAAGAAGAATTGATAAAGTATAAATATTCCAATTAAGAACAATAATGCTCCTGTAAATAAATTTGCCACATAATATGCTTGTCCATATCCAAAAGGATAATTCTTATTAGCCCTTCTTTTTCCAATTTTATTAGCAATTAAACTAGTAATATCAGTTATAAAATCAATAAATGATTGTATAGAATCAGCTATTAAAGTTGAAAAAGAAAATATTAAGCCTAAAGTTAATTTTGCTATTGCTACAAAAAAATTAAGTATCATTGTAATTATAATTACTTTATTTTCTTTCATTTTTAATTTCATTCCTTTCTCGCAAGGTTCACAGATTTAATTTTTTTTAAAACTAAGCTCCTTAGTTCTTTATACTCTAGTAAATTATTGCCGAAGTCTTTTTTAAATAGTCTTTTAGAGTATAACAAAAATGAAAATAATTGTAAATACAGACTACAAATTGTAGCCTGTTGAACAAATATATCGTACAACAATAAAATATGAACTAAAGGTCAATAATATTGATAAAATATTGCTTTTATGTTATATTAGTATTTGTATTTATAAAAAAGAGGAGAAATTTTTTGGAAAGATACGAAGAAATAGAAAGAAGCATTATAAAAGAATATAGAAAGAAAATAT
>CANRLA010000035.1 GCA_947631315.1 uncultured Clostridia bacterium
TAATCAGATAAAGACTGAAAGTTACTTGATAAGCGACTTTTCAGTCTTTTACTCTCTAAAAAGTGTCAAATTTGGGATTATAACTTAAATGCTATCAGATGTCAATATTATTATATTATTATTATCGCATAAGTGTGAATTTATTTATTAAATTTTATATTTTGTAAATTGACAATCAATTATAATATATATTAAAATGCTTATATAACAAGTAAATCCCAAATAAAAGGAGCAAGAATATGAATTTAAAGAAAAAATTAATCATTGTAATAATTTTATTAATTATTTTCATATTATTAGTTACAATAACTATAG
Organism: uncultured Clostridia bacterium; assembly: GCA_947631315.1. GTDB lineage: Bacteria > Bacillota > Clostridia > TANB77 > CAG-508 > CAG-793. The sequence goes on from CANRLA010000035.1 coordinate 316, forward strand.
CATATAAGTTGAAATCAAATGAGGACAGTTACTATGAAACTTATACTGGAACTATAGAAGAAATAGATGATAATAGAATTAATGTTAGTGTACTAGAAATACAAAGTATAGGTTTTTCTGAAAGTAATGTAAGTATTGAAATATATGATCATGCTGGAAATCCTGCCATAAAATCAGAATTATCAGAAAATGATATAATTTTTATAAAAGAACGTGTTTGGAATGAAAATGATACAAAATTTGAATATTTCCTTAGAGAAGGAAGAGTTGCTGATATTGAAATACAAGACAACCAAAGCAAATATATTTCAATAGATTATTTAGTTCCTAAGAAATGTATGATTGAAAAAGATAATATAAAAATTATTAAAAATAATAAAATGGATTCAATAAATTATAGTGATTTAAAAATTGGAGACAAAATATATATAACGAATAAAGCACGAGAAAATGATAACCTTGCTGTAACTAGTGATGGAGTAGTATTACCAATAGCATCAAATACAAAGGATTTAAAAGATGTTAGATTATTACAAGTTTTAAATAAATAATCTTCAAGTTTAATTTACAGTTAAAAATATCTAAAAAAATTATAATTTTCATGTATATATTTAGTAATTTTTGAAAAAAATAATATAATGAATAAAAGGTTCATAGGTAGCCTGAAAAAGCCTAAATATATACAAGGAATGCAATTTTATGAAGAAAAATATATTAATTTATATAATAATAGCAGTTATAATTTTATTTGCAGTTTTCTTTTTTATAAATAACTCAACGCAAACCAATTTAAGCGAAAATACTGAAAGTCATAATAATCAGCAAAGTGTTAAAATACAATCTTCTTATACTACAAATAGTTTTAATAATATAGCAGAACCTATTGAAGAAAAAGAATTATCAGTTTTTTCTACTCCACTTGCTGGTGATGAAAATCGATTAGAAAATATTAGAATAAGTTGCAACACTATAAATGGTACAGAACTTAAAAATGGCGAAACATTTTCTTTTAATGATACAGTTGGAGAGCCAACTGCAGAAAAAGGTTATAAGGAGGCAGATGTTATAGTTGAAACAACGCTAACTAAAGGATTTGGTGGTGGCAATTGTCAGGTTAGCACTACATTATATAATGCTTGTTTAAATACTCAAGGAATTGAAATTGTTGAAAGAAATCCACATAAAAGAAAAGTTGCTTATGTTGAGGAAGGAAAAGATGCTTCTGTATCGTATGGAACTTTAGATTTGAAATTTACTAATAATACAGGGAAAACTATTAAAATATATATGAATAGCGAAAATGAACAAGTTACAGCTAGAATTGTTACATTCTAACTGTAACTTTTAATAATTATTTCACATTTCATCAAAAAAATATACAATCCGCTTCATTTCCAATTTTCAATAGACTTATTATAAATTAATTATCATATTTATTTAACTTTCTCATAATATTTATTAATTAGGAGGACAATTATGAGAAAGAAATTATTTGTAATAAGTATAATCGTAATTTTATTATTTTCTTGTTTATCAATAAGTATAGCTTCGGATGATATTGAAGGTTGGGCAGAAGTATCCAGCAATGCAATCATCGAAGAGGATCCAAATGTATCGCAAAATATGATTGAAACATCTGCTAGTATTAATGCTAAAAACAAGAATTTAATTGAAAATACATCAAATAGTGTTAATGCAGTAGAAACCTCGGAAGACATTAATGTTTCTCAAAATATGGTAGATGCTGCAAGTATGATTAATGAGAAAAATAAAAATGCTAATACTACCAATTCAACAGAAACTTCTGCATTATATCAAAATAGATTAGAAAATACTCAATTAATTGAAACAAATGCAACAGTTAAGGAAAATCCATTAAAGCTAACTTGTGGTGGAGCCATATTAATAGAACAAAATTCAGGTGAAGTTTTGTATGATTATAATGCTCATGAGCATTTAAGACCTGCATCAGTTACCAAAGTTATGACAGTTCTTTTAATAATGGAAGCATTAGATTCAGGAAGAATACAGTTAACTGATAAAATTCCATGTAGTGAAAATGCAGCAAGCATGGGCGGTTCCCAAATTTGGCTTGATACAACCGAAGAACTTACAGTAGATGAAATGCTTAAAGCAATATGCGTTGTTTCAGCTAATGATTGTACTGTTGCAATGGCAGAATATTTGGAAGGTTCAGAAGAAGCTTTTGTAGCTAAAATGAATGAAAAAGCAAAATCCTTAGGAATGAATGATACAAATTTTGTTAATTGTCACGGAATTGATGCAGATGGTCACGAAACATCACCTTATGATATTGCTTTAATGTCAAGAGAGTTACTTACTAAACACCCAAGTATTACAAAATATACTACGATATATATGGATTCTCTAAGAGATGGAAAATCAGGATTAGTAAATACTAATAAATTAGTTAGAAATTATAATGGTTGTACTGGTCTTAAAACAGGTTCTACATCTGTTGCATTATTTAATTTATCTGCAAGCGCAACAAGAAATGATTTGTCATTAATTGCAGTTGTTATGAAAGCAGAAACAAGTCAAGTTCGTTTTGAAGAAGCAAGAAAATTATTGGATTATGGATTTTCTAATTATCAATATAAATCTCTAGCAGTAAAAGGAGAAGTAGCAAGTCAAGTTAATGTAAATAAAGGATTAAAGAATTCTACAGAGGCAGTATTTAGTGATAATTTTGGCTTAATATTAAAAAAATCTGAGACGCAAGATATAGAGCAAAATATTCAAATGAATGAAAATATATCTGCTCCTATAACCGTTGGAACAAAACTTGGAGAAGTGCAATTTAAAAGTAATGGTAATCTTTTAGGAACTGTTGATTTAGTTGCAAATGAAGATATAGAAAAATATGGTTTAGGAACTATGTGTCAGAAAGTATTTTCTAGTTGGTATACATTGCTGAGAAACTAAGTATAAAGTTAATTTCTCTAAATTTAATATTTTTTAGTAATTTGTAAATACTAAATATTATATTAAATCGTAAAGGAGAAAATTTTATGGAAAACCAAAATTTAAATGTTTTAGATGAAGTCAATAAAGGAGCAACAATGGGAATGGATGCTATTTCAATTGTTTCAGAAAAAGTGTCTGATCCACAATTTAAAAATGTTTTAGATACTGAATATAACAAATACAAAGATATTTCTACAAGAGTTAATGAATTATACTCAAATTATAGCAGTAAAGAGCCTCATGAAACTAATGCAATGAATAAAATGATGACTTGGTATGGAGTTCAAATGAAAACTATGACAGATGATACAACATCTAAACTTTCTGAACTTCTAATGCAAGGTACAAATATGGGAATAATAGAAGGAAGAAGATTAATAAATCAAAATGAAGATATATTAGCAGATGATGTTAAAAATATTTTGCATGATTTCGTTGTAATGCAAGAAGATAGTGTTGAAACTTTAAAAAAGTATTTATAATCTCAATAGAAACTGGCTCAAAAGAGTCAGTTTTTGCTATGAATCAAATAAATCTTCTAATATTTGTATTGACAAAATATGATTATTTATCTATAATAATAGAGTATAGAAAGAGGGGAGATAAATGGGAAAACTTTGGAAAAAGATTCTCTTCATAATTTTAATTGTAGCTTGTTTATTTAATATAGTATCGAAGTTAGTAAAGAAAAATTCACTTCAATTAGAGTTACAATCAACTGTTAATTATTTTGATAGTAAAGAAACAGATATAGAAGATGAAAATAGCTAATGGACTGATTTTTTATTTATAAACTTCAGTTCATTTTTTTATATAAATTTAAATTACATTATTAAAGTAATAAAATTTTGATAAAAAAATTTACAGAGAAAGGATCACTTGATTATAATTTTATAATTGAGCACAAATAAAAATGTTAAAAAAACTTAAGAAAAATAAATATGTACCATATATTATAATTTTAATATCATCACTAATTATATCATTTTCATTTTTTACAATGAATTTATCTGAATATAATGAAGCAAAAATACATATTGGAAGAATTTCATCAATTAAACAGGTTTTATTAGATGGTATATTTCCTAGTTTTATCAGTCCAAAACATATGCTAGGTTTTGGATATGCTTTAAATATTTTTTATGGACCGCTTACTACTTACATTCCAATAATATTTTCGTTTTTTTGTAATTCATCAATTGTTGGTCTTAAAATATTTACATTTCTTACAGTATTCCTTTCAGGAATAACTATGTACGAATTTTTACTTAAAATCTCAAAAAGAAAGATGGTAGCACTTTTAGGTGCAATTATATATATTATAGCTCCATACAAGCTAACTGATATTTATTCGAGAAATGCTGTAGGAGAATATACTGCTTTTATATTTATTCCTTTGGTATTTTTGGGGTTATATGAATTATTAAATGAAAATAAAAAGAATTGCTTTTTAATAATAGGAGCAGTAGGTCTTATACTCTCTCATACAATTACAACAATATATACAGCTTTATTTAGTGTGATTTATATAATTTTTAATATTAAAAAATTAAAAGATAAAAATGTTATAAAATACTTAGCGATTGATTTTTTATTAATTTTGCTATTGTCTGCGTTTTATCTATTTCCATTGCTTGAACATAAAGCTTATGGCAATTATGCTATTTTTGATAGTGAAGAAATGGAGGCTACTGGAAATTATGTTTATGAAACTGGTCTTAATTTAAGTGATTTCTTTGCATCAGAGTTTGGTTCACAAGAAATAGTATATTCATTTGGCTTAGTAATAATTTTTAGTTTGGTACTTACGCCATTTTGTATTAAAAGGCAAAAAAATGATGAAAATTATATACTATTTTTAATATTAGGATTGATTTCTCTTATTATGTGCACGAAGGCTTTTCCATGGACTGTAATGCCTAATATATTAACAATTATTCAATTTGCATGGAGACAAGAAGGATTTTTCATATTCTTTATTTCGTATGTCTGTGCAGTAAATATTGTAAGCATATCAGAAATGCTTAGAGATAGAAAAAATATTATTGCAATATCTGTAATTTTATGCGCATTTTTATGTAGTTTTTTTGGAACATATAGATATATTGAAAAAAATGGTTTTGAATCTGATAAACGCTTTGAGAAAAAATTGGTAGAAAGCGAATATTTTGGACCTTATAATATAAATAGAGAGTATCTTCCAATCAATGCTTTAAATAATATAAAATATATAGAAGCAAGAGAAAATAGAGTATATCTACTAGATGGAAATTGTACAATTGAAAATGAAGAAAAAGATAAATTAAATATGAAATTTGATGTAAAAAATGTACAAAATGCAAAATTAGAATTACCTTATATTTTTTATCACGGCTATACCATTAAAATAAATGACAAAAAGTTAAAAGAATATGAATCAGATAATGGATTTTTATGTATTGATTTAAATGAAGAAGGTACTATTACAGTAGAATACACGGGAACTCCTATTGATAAATTAGGATATGTTATTTCAGGTACAACTTTAATTAGTATAGTTGGATATAATATAGTTAAAATTAGGAGAAAAAAGATTGAAAAGTAAAAAGGAAAATTTAATAGCCACTTTATTTATAATACTTGTGTCAATATTTGTTTCTATACCGTTATTCAAATTTAATATACAATATGATGATGGTATTCAACATATTGCAAGACTAATTGAAACAGAAAGAGAAATTAAAAATGGTAACTTTATTGCATACATAATGCAAAATCTTTGCAATGGATTTGGCTATTCGTGGAATTTATTTTATAGTCCTCTAACAAGTTATTTACCATTAGTTTTTAGAATTTTTGGATTATCCTTTGAAAATTGTTTAAGACTTTTTATGTTTTGTCTATCAATTTTTTCAGGATATTCAATGTACTTCTTTATGAAAAAATTCTTGAAAAATAAAGATATTTCTGATGATAAAAAAAAATTAATAAGTATAATTTCTGCAACATTTTATATTTTAGCGCCATATAGATTAAATGATATGTATATTAGAGTAGCAGTAGCAGAACTTGCATCATTTGTATTTATACCAATTATCTTTAATGGACTCTACTCAATTATCAATCTTAAAGAAAAGAACTTTATTTTGGCATTTGGAGCAGGCGGTTTGCTTCTAACACATACACTGATAACTTTTTATACTGCAATTTTGTGTACTATTTATTTAATTGTAAATATAAAAGAAATAAAAGGAAAAGAGATAATTGAACTATTAAAAAATTTAGCAATGATGTTATTGTTAACTGCTTTTTATTGGGTTCCATTATTGCAAAGCAGAATGGCAACAAATTATGAAGTTTTTAATCAAGAATATATGGTTAGAGAAAATGTATTAATTGATGCAAAAGTAAAACCAAATGAATTATTTTTTATTGAAAATGATAGAATGGCTTACTTTATTGGAATTCCAGTAATAATTGGATTAATATTAACTATAAAAATGGTATTTGGTAAAAAAATAGAAGACAAGAAAAATTACTATTTTTTCTTAATTTCAGGACTTGTATGTGTATTGCTTACACTAAACTTTATACCATTTGAAAAGTTTCCGAGTATGTTTACAATGATGCAATTCTCATTTAGACTGTTAGAATATAGTTCATTCTTTTTAAGTATAATTGCAAGTATTAACTTAGTTTTATGCTTTAAAAAATTTAATATTTTTTATGCAATTATAATAGTTATGGTTATGGCAGATTTAAATATACCAATAGTAAAAAATATAAGTTTTAGAGATGAATATGTATCAGAGGCTGATTTAATTAAAGGTGTAGCAGTAACAACTAATACAGGTAGAGTACATGCTGGTTGTGCTAGTTTTGAATATTTACCATCAAAGGCATTTGAAAATAGAAATTATATTGCTACAAGGGAAGATGTTCCAATTGCACTAAACAACAGTATAGACGATACAGATAATAAAAATGCAAAAAATAATGACATAGAAATAACAGATTATGAAAAAAATAGATTAAGTTTAACATTTAAAGCAAAGGGAACAGGAGTAATTGAATTACCTTATATCTACTATATAGGCTATAATGCAAAGGTAGATGGCAAAAAAATAGAAACAACAGAATCAGAAAATGGATTTGTACAAATAAGTATAGATAATAATGATTATAAGGAAATAGAAGCTTCGTATACCGGGACAATGGCTATGAAAATTGCACTTGCAATAAGTATTATTACATTAATTTTTTATATATTATTTATTATAAGAAATATGAAAGTAAATAATAAAAATTAAAATTAAAATATAATTTTTAATTAAATAATGATTGAAAATGATTATAATTTGTAGTAAAATACTGGTATAATAAATTAGAGGTGAAAGAAGTGTCAAAGGGAACAGTAGCGATAATCGGAAAACCAAATGTAGGAAAATCTACCTTCTTCAATTATTTAATTGGTGAAAGAAAAGCCATAGTAGGAAGTACACCAGGACTTACTCGTGATAGAATTTATGGGGAGACAAACTGGAGAGGTAAAAATTTTACAATAATTGATACAGGTGGAATTGAAGATAAAAAAGACGATGTTATAAGTAATCAAATGCTAATTCAAGCGGAAATTGCAATGGAACTTGCTGATGTAATTGTTTTTATGACAGATGTTACAACTGGTGTAACATCTGCAGATAAAGAAATTGCTTTAATGCTAAAAAGAGCCAAGAAAGATGTTATTTTAGTTTGTAATAAAGTTGATGACTTTAAGAAATATGAAAATGAGATTTATGAATTTTACAATTTAGGATTAGGTGACCCACACCCAATATCATCTGCAAATGCAAAAGGAATAGGTGATATTTTAGATGTTATATATGATTTTCTTCCAAATGAAGAGGATAGTGAAAATGATGATGACAAAATCAAAGTTGCAATAATCGGAAAGCCTAATGTTGGAAAGTCTTCACTTATAAATAAGATTTTAGGTGAAAATAGACTAATAGTAAGCAACATAGCAGGAACTACTAGAGATGCAATTGATTCTGATTTTGAAAACAAACATGGAAAATATGTTTTTATTGATACTGCAGGATTAAGAAGGCACAATAAAGTTGAAGAAGATATAGAGAAATATAGTATTCTTAGAACAAATCTTGCTATCGAAAGAGCGGATGTATGTGTTTTAATGATTGATGCAAATGATGGAGTTACTGAACAAGATGCTAAGATTGCAGGATTAGCGCATGAAGAGGGAAAAGGTATAATTATTGCAATTAATAAATGGGATGATTATGATAAAGAAAATGGAACACTAGAACAATATACAAAAAATGTATATAACAAATTATCATATTTATCTTATGCTCCAATATTATTCATCTCAGCAAAAACAGGGCAAAGAGTTGATAAGTTATTTGAATTAATAAATTCAGTTTCTAATTACAATTCAATGAGAATTTCTACATCAAATTTAAATTCTCTATTAGAAGAAGCAATAAGCATTGTTCAACCACCAACTGATAAAGGTAAAAGACTTAAAATATATTATATGACGCAAGTAAGTATTAAGCCACCAACTTTTGCTGTATTTGTTAATAGTAAAAAATTATTTCATTTTTCGTATGAAAGATATTTAGTAAATAAACTAAGACAAGAATTCGGATTTAAAGGAACGCCAATAAGAATATTAATAAGAGAAAGGAAAGAGAAAGATGTTGATTAATTATGTAGTAGTAGCAGTAGTAAGCTATCTAATTGGTAGTATTTGTTTTTCAGTAATTTTTACTAAAAAATTTGCTGGTTTTGATGTTAGAGAAAAGGGAAGCGGAAATGCAGGTTCAACAAATGTCCTAAGAACAGCAGGAAAATTACCAGCACTAATGACTTTACTTTGTGATATCTTAAAAGGTGTTGCAGCAATACTAATTGCTCTTCTTGTAGGTCAAATGATTAATGCAGATGCTAAAACTAGAGCCTTATTAGTACAAATTGCTGGTGTATTTGTTGTTATTGGCCATACATTTCCTATATTCTTCAAATTTAAAGGTGGAAAAGGAGTAGCAACATCACTTGGAGTAATCTTACTTATTAACTGGGAAATTGGGTTGATTTGTCTTGTATTTGCTCTTATTTTAATGGCATTATCAAGAATGGTTTCACTTGGTTCAATTGCGGCTGCAATTTTATATCCTATCCTTTGTATGTTTACAGCTGAACACTATATCATTGGAGGAGAAGAAGCTCATTTTGCATATATAATTTTTGGTATAATAATGGCAATAATCATAATATTTAATCATAGAGAAAATATTAAAAGATTAGCAGCAGGTACAGAAAATCAAATAAGTTTTAAGAAAAAATAATATTAAGAAAAATATATTTTATAAAAATTATATCACGGAAGTGACATAATTTAAAGTTTTGGGGAATTGTTAGCCCTAAATATATTATACAAGGAGTTTTTTAGATGAATAAAACAGTTGCTATAATTGGAAGCGGAAGTTGGGGTGTTGCTCTTGGAAATCATTTAGGAGAAATGCAAAATAAAGTTAAAATATGGTCTTTTAGTGAAGAAGAAAAAGATTATATTAATAATAAGAAAACTTGTATGTTTATTCCTGACATGGTAATAAATGAAAATGTTGTATGTTCTAACGACATTAAAGAAGTAGTTGAAAATAGTGACTTTATTCTACATGTAACTCCATCAAAATTTACAAGAAGTACCTTTAAATTATATAAAGACTATGTTGGAAATAAACCAATTGTAATATGCTCAAAAGGTTTAGAAAATGATACATTAACAACCTTAGATGATGTTATATTAAGTGAGAAACCTGATGCAAGAATTGCAGCTTTATCAGGACCATCTTATGCAACGGAAGTAATAAATCATATTCCTACTGCAATAATTTTGGCATCAAAAGATGAAGAAATTCTTAAAAGTTTGCCTGAAATTTTTTCAAATGAATATATGAGAGTTTACAAATCAACGGATGTAAGAGGCGTTGAAATTGGAGGAGCATTCAAAAATATAATTGCATTTTGTGCTGGTATTTGTGCAGAACTTAAATTAGGCGCAAATGCTCAATCTGCATTAATTACAAGGGGATTAGCAGAGATTGCAAGACTTGGAATGAATATGGGAGCAGAACTATCTACTTTTTATGGACTATCAGGATTAGGAGATTTAATCTTGACTTGTTCAAGTGATGAATCGAGAAATAGACGAGCAGGAAGATTAATAGGAAAAGGTATGACTAAAGAAGAAGTAAAAAAAGAAATTGGAATGACCATTGAAAGTATTGATAATATTGAAATTGCAAAAAAATTACTTGAAAAATATAATGTAGATATGCCAATTGTAAATGCTGCTTATGACGTACTTTATAATAATCTTTCAGTTCAAGATGCTATAAAAAGTTTAATGACAAGAGAATTAAAATTTGAAAATGAATAATATAAAATAGTATTATTAATGTAAAAACTTAATAAAAATTAATACATCAAAAATATAGCATAATGAGAAGATTAAATCAAGATATAAAAAATAAAAAAGTATAAATAATGTATGAAAAAAATAAAAGAATAAATCTTATAAAAAGCTTAATACAAGCTGGATATAAGATTTATTCTTTTTTTATTAAGTTTTTACCTTAATAAAAATTAACATAAAGTAAAAAAGAAGGAGAAATCTACAAATGAGAGAAAAAAGAAAAACATTAGATAAAAAAGAAGAGAACTTAAAGTTTAAAAAATTAGCTAAAAAACAAAAATTGAAAGAGAGAGGAATCACATTAATAGCGTTAGTAGTTACGATAGTAATTTTATTAATTTTATCAGGAGTAACACTAAATATAGCATTATCAGATAATGGATTATTTGAAAAAACAAAGAAAGCAGCAGAAGAATATAAGACTGCAACAGATGAAGAGCAAAGACAAATTGCAATGGCAGAAGCAGCATTGAATACAGAAAATACAGAATATGAAGGAGTTACAATTCCAGCAGGAATGGCACCAACAAAAATAGAAGGAGAAAGTACAATAAAAGAAGGATTAGTAGCAATAGATATAAATGGAAATGAATGGGTATGGATAGAAGTACCAAAATCAGCTATGCCAACAGATTTATCTTTTATAAATGAAAAAGGTTATTCTCCTGACGATGAAAATAGTTGCGAACAAATAAAGGAAGCATTAAGTAAATATGCAAATTCATATACAAAAGTTGGAAATACGAAAAGAACTCTTAAATGGAGAGATGAATGGTATGCGGGAACTAAAAAAGAGATTGTAACCAGTGCAACAGCGTCAGAAGAAGAGAAAAAATTAAAAAGCGGATGTGGTTTAACTTTAGATGAATATACAGAAACATATCAAAAAATGTTAAAGAGTATATACTTAAATGGAGGTTTTTGGATAGGAAGATATGAAGCAGGAATAGAAAAAAGCATCGGAATAGATAGAACGAATTTGTATTTATCAGATTTATTACCCGAATACGGAGAGCGGAAATGATACTCCAAGACGAGGGATTTGTCAAAGAGATGCTTTTACGTATGGGAATTTGTTCTGCAGAGGTGCGCAAACTGTTGCGAGTCAAATGACTCCGAATAAGACGAATACGAGTAGCTTAATGTTCGGAATTCAGTGGGACTTAGTTTGCAAGTTTCTAGAGGAGAATAGTAGTTTGGATGAAGATGATATAAGTACTGATAGTTCATCTTGGGGAAACTATAAAGGAGAGTCAATTAGAATAGATAGTGAGAATGCCTGGGGAATAAGTAATGGTGAAGATAAATATAGATATTTGCCAAAAGGAACCATAGTTGAGACGAACTTACTAACGACGGGTGCGTCTGAAGACACAAAGGTTTTAAACATTTATGACTTTGCTGGGAATGAAAGTGAATGGACGCTTGAGTATTGTAGAGCTGAAAATTTACCTACTTCGGTTTGCGGTTATAGGGGTGGGTTTTGGCTTAATGCTGGCCGAGATGGTTTTCCTGCTGCCGTACGTGACTCCGGATTTGTTGATAGTGGGGGAAAAGCTTTCCGACCATGTTTATTTTAGACTTATTTGAATATTGAAAATGAATGTCCAACTCAGATGATAAAAGAAGGATTAAAAGAGCGCAAACTAATGCGCTTTTATATTTTACAAACGTATAAAATTTCAAAAAAACACTAATAATAACTAAAAGTCAGTTTTGATATAGTTAGAAAAAGTGTTTTTTATTTTAACTTTAAAACTCAGGAAAGGGTTAAATTTTTATGAAAAAAGAAATTGGAAAATATATTGCAATTTTTTTAGGTGTAGTTTGCGTATTGCTTGCAATAGCATTAATCTGCATTAAAGTTTCTAGTGTAAATGCTCAAACAATGGAACAAGACTTAAAAGACAAAATAGAAGAAGAAATATCATTCTTAGATTCAAATATAACTGAAGTAATGAATAAAGTAAACAATATTACTGTTATTAAATATAAAGTATATACTAGAGAAATAAACGAAGGAGATAGTTCATCTGATAGCTCTAGCAAAGAATCACAAGGCAATTCGCAAGGACAATCAGAACAAAGTTCAAATCAAGAAGAAGGGAGTTCAGGACAAGGGTCATCTTCAAGTAGCCAAGGACAGGGAGAATCTAATCAAAATTCTTCACAAGGACAAGGTAGTAGCCAGCAAGGAAGTCAGGGACAAAGTCAAAACAATTCTACCAAAGTATCAGAGTTAGTTCCTAATGCAACACTTGAAAATAATAACCAAGAAACAGACTGGAAAGAAATTTCATATTCAGTGGAAAAGATTTATTCGACATGGCCAACAATAAATTTAGATTTTCAAAAACAGGGAATAAGTTCAGAAATAATTAATAATTTTTCTTTATCAATGGACGGCGTAATTCAATCAATAAAAAATAAAGATAAGAAAAACACTTTAATTAATTTATTTAATATGTATATAAATATTCCGAAATATGCTTCTAACATAAATTTAGATAGTGAAAAAATAAATTTATATAATACCAAATTAAATATATTAAATGCTTATACTTTAGTAAGTACAGATGATAACTGGAATAATGCTATAGCAAGTATAACATCAGCTAAAAGTTATTTTTCAAGTATAGTATCTGCAATAAATAATAATGAAGAAAAAAAGAATTCTTTACAAAAAACTTATGTTTTAATTGAAGATTTAGAAAGAATAGCACAAATTAATGATAAAGATATCTTTTATATGGGCTACAAAAATATAATGCAAGCCTTAGAAACAATGTAAAATAGTGTAAAATAATTTCGGGAAAATTTAAAATAAAAAATGAGATACTCCCAAAGTTGTGTTAAAATAATTTT
>CANRLA010000036.1 GCA_947631315.1 uncultured Clostridia bacterium
TCTAAATGATAATAAAGATAGCGAAGGAAATGTAATTACAGGAGTAGCAGACGATGGAAGTCAAACATTTGAAACAGGCACAAACATGAATTGGAGAGTATGGGACTATGATGGAAATACATTAAGGATAATAGGAGACCCAACGGAAGCAACATTAACATTGAAAGGGGCAGCAGGATATAATAATGGAGTATGGGCAATGGACAATATATGTAGAACATTATATTCAAATGAAGCCAAAGGAGCAATAGCGACAAATTTAAAAAGAACAGATATACAAAAAGTAAGTACTTATGATTATACGCAATATAAGCATCAAAAAGATAATTGGGTAGAAGATAATACGACTAATAGTGATGATAAAAATTTAATATATTTTGGAGAATTGAAGAAATATGAAGCAAATTACCAATATCCCGATATGTGGAACGAAAATGATAAGGAATGGACATATGAATATAGTAAAGACAATGGTTCAACTGGAGGAGACAAAGAATGTAAGAAATGGGAAGTGATAGGTGATGGTAGTATGGGCAATAAACTAAATAATGGAACTGCTAGTACAACATTCAAACAATCGTATTATTACCATAATTATAATCAAAGCGAATTTATAAATAATGCATATTACGATTTGATTTTCGAGAAATCTGATGGAATTTGGACTGGGGATTACTGGTTCGCAGGCCGAATTGTCCACCTCTATGAGGACTATTGTGATTTTGGTTTGCAGGTTGTCTGCGCCAATTATGAAAAACAGACTTGTGAACGGAAATTACTTGTGTACCTCAAAGCGGTGTCTCGTGCTCACCGAGGTATGGGCTTCGTCCGATAGTCTCTATTGATTTAAAGTCTAATGGATACAAGATGACTACAGAAATCGGTACAGATGGCAAAATGAAAATTACATTAAGTGAACAAGTCTGATAATAACGGACATAATTGATATAACATGGAAAAATAGCATACTTTGGAATGAAAAAATACGTCCAGTTAATAGAAAAAGCGATGAAAATTTGATAAAATTTCATCGTTTTTTGAAAAAAGGGCAACTTAAATAAACATAGAAAATTCTTTTATAATCTTTACATTTAATTGAAAGTTTAACTAAAATATGATATAGTACATGATATAAAATTGAAAATTTTAAAGGAAATTAAGATTATGGAAGAAAACTATTTAGATAAAATTAAATATGAGAAAATCGGTGAAACAAAGGATAGCGAGGAACGTCAATTAAATTGGAATGTTGCATTTGGTTTGCAAGCAGTAGATAATCTTACTCCTTCCAAATATATGGTACAATTAGCAACAGAAAATATAATTGGAAATAAAAGCTATGAAGTTGTAGAAGAAGAAGTAAAGCAGTATTATGAAAATACTGATAAAGAAAAAATAAATAAAAATGAAAAGCAGGCGGATGAAGTATCATTAAGAATAGTAAAAATATTAAATGATAAAGCTTTTACATTTAATTATCTAACATTAAAACAATTTCATAAAAAGCTATTTGAAAATATAGATATAGGAATATCTGAAAAGTACATTGGAGAATTTAGAGACTATAATATAACAAAGAAAGAACCAATTTTAAATGGAGAAACTGTACAATATGCTGATTATTCTATGATAGAAGAAACCTTGAAATATGATTTTGAAGAAGAAGCAAATCAAAAATATATAGAAAAAAATGATAAAGAGAAAATAGAAAGAATATGTAAATTTACTGCACATATTTGGCAAATTCATCCTTTTGGCGAAGGAAACACAAGAACAACAGCTCTATTTATTCAAAAATATCTAAATAGTAAAGGTTTTAATGTTAATAATGAACTATTTAAAGATAATTCATTATACTTTAGAAATGCATTAGTTAGAGCGAATTATAGTAATATTTCAAAAGGAATTGAAGAAGATAGAAAATATTTGGAGTTATTTTTTGAAAACCTATTATTTAACAAACGAAACGAATTAGATAATTTAACACTTAAATTGTATAATTAAAATTGCATAATATTATACTAGAAAAGGCATTTTATGGAATTTTGTTAATGTTAAAACTTACTAAATAAAAAATCTTATAAAAGGAAAAAGAACTACATTAATTAATAAAAAAGTATTTACATTTGAAAAAATTATGTATAAAATACTATATAAAGATTGAATCGTAACAAAATATTTAATTACAAAAGAAATATTGAAAGGGACTAAAAATTATGAAAATTCTAATGCTTTCATGGGAATATCCACCAAGAATAGTTGGAGGAATATCTAGGGTTGTGCATGATTTATCACAAAGATTAATTAAAGATGGTCACGAAGTAACAGTAGTTACTTATAGAGATGGAGATATACCATATTATGAAAATGACAAAGGAGTAGATGTATACAGAGTAGATAACTACATTATACATCCAAATAATTTTATAGATTGGATAATGCAATTGAATTTCAATATGATTGCAAAAGCATCTGAAATTATGAATAAGCAGGGAAAATTTGACGTAATTCATGCTCATGATTGGTTAGTTGCTTATGGTGCTAAAGCATTAAAAGAAGCATATAAAATTCCAATTGTTACAACAATTCATGCAACTGAAAGTGGAAGAAATAGCGGAATACATGATGAAGTTCAAAGATATATAAATGATTCAGAATGGCTTCTTACTTATGAATCTACAGAAGTTATTGTAAATAGTAATTTTATGAAAAATGATTTACAAAGATTATTTGGTTTACCTTATGAAAAAATAAATGTAATACCGAATGGAATAAATTTGAATAATTTTTCTGGAATAGATAGAGACTATGATTTTAGAAGACAATATGCTATGGATAACGAGAAAATTATTTTGTATGTAGGAAGACTAGTATATGAAAAAGGAATACAATATTTAATTGGATCAATGCCAAAAATACTTCAAAATTATCATGATGCCAAACTTGTTATTTGTGGAAAAGGCGGAATGATGGACGAACTAAAGCAAGAGGCTAAAAATTTAGGAATTGAAAATAAAGTATATTTTACTGGATATTGTGATTCTAAGAAAGTTCAAAAGATGTACAAGTGTGCTGACATAGCAGTTTTTCCAAGCACTTACGAACCCTTTGGAATCGTAGCATTAGAAGCAATGCTTGCAGGAATTCCAACAGTAGTTTCTGATGTTGGAGGATTAAATGAAATAGTAGAACATGGTGTTACTGGAATGAAAAGCTATGCTGGAAATTCTAACTCATTATCAGATTCTATATTATCATTACTATTTGATGCAAAATTATGTGATAATGTTTCAAAAAATGCAGTAAAAAAGGTTAAAGAATTATATAATTGGAATAAAATTGCACAAGATACACATTATGTATACGAACAAGCTATTTGTCAGACAGAAGCACAAAGACAACTTGAAAAAATGGCTCAAGAAAAAGCAAACAAAAAATCTAAGACTAGAAGTGCTCAAGCAGAAATTTCTAATCTTATTAAATTTAGAAAACGCAGTGCTTATGCTTAAAAAATGCTTGAAGTCTACTTATACTCAAAATGCTTATAATATTAAAATATTTATTTTTAAAAGGAAGATTTTTTAAATGGAAATTTATGATACAGCAAACAGATTAGCAGAAGAAATTAGAAACTCAGTTCAATATAAAAATTTAAAGAAATCCAAAGAAAAACTATTTGCAGATTCAGAAAAAAAAGAATTAATAGAAGAATTTGAAAAGCTAAAACAAGAAGTTCAACTTATGGAAATAAGAAGACAAAATAATCAAGAGATAGACGAAGAAGATAAGAAAATAAAAGTTGCAAAACTATATAATGTTTTAGTAGAAAATAAAGATGTAAAAGAATATTTTGACTATGAAATAGAATTTAGTAAAATGATGGCTGATATAAATAAGATTATTGGAGATGCTATAAAAGAAGTTATGTAATAAAATTATTTCAAATACTAAAAAGAGTTTATGCAATAAATAGTCCAATTCTTTTATAATAAAAACATCTTATTAAGTTATAATTTTATTGTATGAGGAGAATTTAATGAAAAGAGAAGGTGGAATTACATTAATTACATTAACAGTGACTATTACTATTATGGGAATATTAGCAGCCCTCCTAATAAAAGCAACCATGGGTACTGGTCTTATGAAAGATGTGCAAGATAAGGAAGATGATTACTATAATATGATAAATGATGTAGATGGTAAGACAAAAGATATTGAGCAAAAATGGAATGGCATTATATAGAAAATCTTAGAAGGAGAATTACTAATGAAAATCAACTTAACTTGGTGTACTAATGAAAATTCTAAAATATCAGGAAAAACATGTGCCAAAAAGGCAGTATTAGATTTAAATGAAACAAAAATTGCATTTATTATAAATTCAAATAAATATAATCAAGAAGAGCTAATAAAAGGGGTAAAGTCAGTAATAGGGACTGCCCCTATTATTGGCTATTCTTCTAATGAAGGAATTATTGTAGCAGATGGCTACTTAGATTCAAGAAAAACTCCTTTTGCAGCAATGTTTGCAATTGGAGATAATGAAACAAAAGTAGGAACAGCAATTTCACATAAAATAGGTGATGAAAGAGATATAGGAAGAATCGTTGCTAAAAAGGCAATGGAAAAAGTAGGAACTCCATATTCTCCAGCATATTATATGATGATAGTTTCATCAGGTAAAGAGGAAGAATATGCAAAAGGAATCAGAGACGTTATCGGTGATGTTCCATGTTTTGGTGGAAAAGTTGCATCTGAAGATGAAAAGATTTTTACAGAAGAGATGACAATTTCCAATGGAATAGCTGTGGCATTTTTTTATACAAATAAAAAAATAGAAAATATATTTACAAGCAAATATCACGAAACCATACATTCAGGAGTAATTACAAAGGTAAGTGGAAAAAATAATTTAGACGAAATAGGAGGAATAAAAGCCTTAAAAAGGTATTGCGAATGGTCTAATAATAAAATAAAAGATGTTAGAAATGAAAAAATATATGAACAATCAATATTAAAACCATTAGCAATAAAAACTGAAGACGGAAGTTTAGCGGTTATAAAACAACCAATGTTTGGAAATAATGACTATAGTATAGAAATGAGCAATGACATTTTTGTCAATACTGCAATTATACAGATGCAGATTTCTAAAGCAGAGTTAGTTTCTTCACCATCAATTGTTTTAAAGGATTTAAAAAGAAAAGTAAAAAAAGAAGCAAAAGGATTTTTAATATTTCAAAATAATGCAAGAAAAAATATATTAAATGATGATGAAATAGAAGAAATTTCAAAAAGATTAAAAGAAGAAGCAGGAGATGTACCTTTTTTAGTAACATTTACAACATCAGAATTTGGAAAAGGAGAGACAACATCAAATATCTTTGGAAAACTTATGTTATCTGAACTTGCTTTTTATGAACCTTAAATGACATAAATTCTTAAAAATAAAGTGCATACAAAAACAAAATAAAATGCTTGATAAAAAAATCTTTTAAAACTATATATAAAAATTATTTTTTATAGTTAAAGAGAAATCTAAAAGATTAAATTTTTAGAGTGAAAGGAGAAGTAAAGAATGGAAATTCAAAAATTTACTTTAAATGAAACAGCATATTTTGGAGAAGGAGCAAGAAAGGTGCTTCCAAACGAAATAAAAAATAGAGGATTTAAGAAAGTTTTAGTAGTAACGGATGAATCTTTATACAATGCAGGTGTAAGCGAAAAAATTACAGATTTATTAGATGCAAATAATATTGAAAATACAGTTTTTTATGATGTTAAACCAAATCCTCCAATAGAAAATGTTTTAGAAGGAGTAAAAGTTTGCAAAGAATTTAATGCTGATTTAATAGTAGCAGTAGGAGGTGGTTCAAGTATTGACACAGCAAAGGGAATATCAATAGTTATGACAAATCCCGATAGAAGTGATATAGTTTCATTAAATGGTCCATCAAATACAAAGAATAAAGGACTTCCACTTATTGCTATTCCTACAACAGCAGGAACTGCAGCTGAAGTTACGATTAATTATGTAATAACAGATCTAAATAGAAAAATAAAAATGGTATGTGTTGACGAACATGATATACCAATTATGTCAATTGTAGATACAGAACTTATGGAAACAATGCCAAAGTCAGTTGCATCTTCAACTGGAATGGATGCTTTAACACATGCAATAGAAGGCTATATAACAAAATCAAAAAATATAATGTCACAAATGTTTTCAATGAAAGCAATTGAACTTATATATGACAATCTAGCAAAAGCTGTAAATGAAAAAGACAAAGATGCTATAAGCAAAGTTGGACTTGGACAATACATTGCTGGAATGGCATTTTCAAATGTAGGACTTGGAATAGTACACTCAATGGCTCATCAATTGGGAGCAGTTTATGACACGCCACACGGATTAGCAAATGCAATATTACTTCCAACAGTAATGGAATTTAATGGTGAAGTAGTATATGAAGATTTTAGAGAAATATTAATACAAGCATTTCATATAGATGCAAAAGATTTTACAAAAGAAGAAGTTATAAAAACATTTTGCGAAATAATAAGAAACTTATCATATGATGTAGGTATTACTCAAACAATAAAAGATGTAGGAGTAAAAGAAGAAGATTTTGAAATGCTTGCAGAAAAGGCAATGGAAGACCCATGCAAACCGGGAAATCCTAGAGAAGTAACAAAAGAAGATTTTATCGAACTTTATAAAAAAGCATATAATGAATAAAAAACTCCCTAGATTTTTCTAGGGAATTTTTGCATAACTTAGGCTATTTATTTTTTATAGAGTAGTTTACTAAAATTCACAATTTTTTGGTGTACGAGGATAAGGGATGACATCTCGAATATTTTGCATTCCAGTAACATACATCATAAATCTTTCAAATCCAAGACCAAAACCTGAATGTGGAACACTACCGTATTTTCTTAAATCTAAGTACCACCAATAATCTTTTTCATTTAATCCTAAATCTTTCATACGAGATGTAAGTTTATCTATATCTTCTTCTCTTTGACTGCCACCAATTAATTCTCCAATTCCTGGGACAAGAAGGTCAGCAGCAGCAACTGTTCTACCATCACCATTTTGTTTCATATAAAATGCTTTAATATCCATTGGATAATCAGTAACAAAGACAGGTCTTTTAAATATTTTTTCACTTAGATATCTTTCATGTTCTGTTTGAATATCAACGCCCCATGAAACTTTATATTCAAATTCGTCATTATGTTTTTCTAATTCCTTTATAGCATCTGTGTAAGTTATTCTTCCAAAAGGTTCACTTATAGTAACTTTTAATTTTTCTAAAAGACCAGGAGCTATAAAATTATCAAAAAATGTCATTTCTTCAGGTGCATTTTCTAAAACGTAAGAAATTACATATTTAAGCATTGCTTCTTCAACGTCTAGGCAATCAGTTAAATCTGCGAAACACATTTCAGGTTCCATCATCCAAAACTCAGCAGCGTGCTTTACTGTATTAGAATTTTCAGCTCTAAAAGTTGGTCCAAAAGTGTAAATATTTCTAAATGCTTCAGCATAAGTTTCACCTTCAAGTTGTCCACTAACTGTAAGATGAGCATTTTTCCCAAAGAAGTCTTTAGAATAGTCTATATTATTTTTATCATCTTTTGGAATATTATTAAAATCAAAAGATGATACGTTAAACATTTCTCCAGCACCTTCACAGTCACTACCTGTAATAATTGGAGTATTTACATATACAAATCCTCTTTCTTGGAAAAATTTATGAATAGCATAGCTTAGCATACTTCTTACTCTAAAAACTGCATTAAAAGTATTTGTTCTAGGACGAAGATGAGCTACAGTTCTTAAAAATTCAAAACTCGTATTTTTCTTTTGAATAGGATAATCTGTATCAGAAAGTTTATATATTTCAATTTCTTTTGAATGGATTTCAAATGGCTGTTTTGCATTTTCTGTTTTTACTAAAGTACCAGTAACTATAATAGATGAACTTATAGTTAGTTTGCAAATATCAGCAAAATTAGTTAATTTATCATCAAAAACAATTTGTATGTTGTTAAAAAAAGTTCCATCATTTAATTCTATGAAACCAAATACTTTAGAGTTTCGTACTGTTTTAACCCATCCAGCAACTTTAACTTCCTGATCTATATACTTGTCTGTATTTTTAAATAAATCTCTAACTAAAATATAATCCATAAAAAATTCCTCATTTCTTAAAATAATATTTCCAATTATACAATAAATTATTTAAATAAACAATATTTTAGGAAAATTTTTGCAATTTTAGGCTTTTTTAGATTTATAGTCTAAAGATAAAGAAACTGTTAACAATTAAAAATAGTTAACAGTTTGTATAATATCTAAAATATATTGAACCATTGCTTAGCTAAATAAAACATTTTAAATTTTTAATAAGAAATTTTTAAATACACCTTAATTTAAAACATCTGCTAAATCAGAGCTTATATTTGAAATATTTTCAGAAACTACTACATCATTAGAAATAGAGTTTTCTATAGTAGCATTTCTATCAGCTACATCATTTGAAACAGAGTTTGTATCTGCCGAATCAACTACATTAGCTGAGTTTTCATTTGTAATATTTTCATCTAGTGCATTAGCATCTTCAACAATATTGCTTTCATCAACTTCATTATCATTAGGTGATTCATTATTTTCATCTTTATAAATGCTTGTTAAAATATTTATTGCTTCTAAATTTGTCTCATAATCTACAGTTGTATCATTTACAGTTAATGCAAATTGGAACAATAAATCATCATCTGGAAGTAATATAAAGTAATATCTTGAAATATTATCTGTAGCAATTATATCTATATATGCATAAAATGCATTTGTTTGCATTACGAAATTGCTTACTCCTGATTCAACACTAAGGTTAAGTGCTGCTGCTTGGGATTCTAATGAACTTAATAATGTTCCAAGTAAAGTAGATCTTCCTGATGGTGAAGTAACATCAGAGTTAAATGAAGTTGATATATTAGGGATAGTTTGAGCAAATAATAATGAATAATCACCTTTTGTCAACGTTTTATTTTCTTCGTCAAGGAACCATACAAGAGAATCATATTCTAAAGCATAACCATCTGTAAAACTGAATGATTGAATATCTGAAGTTGCATTTTGTGTTTGTGAAATTTCATTAACATCATAATTTGAAAAAGCATCGTCAAGTATATCTTTTCCAAAACTAAATATTCCCGCACCGATTAATAAGATACCAATTATAGATATTATAATTGGTGCTACAATGCAATAAACTATAACTGCTACTACAGATGTATTTCCTTTAGAACGGGCTGCATTTAATAATTGAGAATTATCGGTAATACTTTGTTTATATTTCTTTAATTTATTACGGACAAAATTTCTATATAAAGGATAAAAACTAAATCCATAAATTAATATAAATATAATACTAGCTACACTCATTAAAGCAAATGAAACTGGTCCTATTTTTACAAATAGAAATAGTAATAATGAATATACTAATAAATTTAATAAGGCAAATAAAATACCTGTTAAATACATTTTTCTATATAAGAAATATATTCCACCAAATAAAGCAGCTGGCCAGTTAAACTTTTTAGAATGAGCTTTATCATATAAAGTTCCCATCCAATTTTTAACAAAATCTGTATTATAATCAACAGAATCTGAATTCATATTAGGATTAGTAAAGTTATTTTGTTCGTATCCAATATTAGAGTTAAGGTTGTTATCTTGATAATTCATATTAGGGTCATTGAAATTATTTTGGTCATATCCCATATTAGAATTAAAACTGTTATCTTGATAATTCATATTAGGATCAGTAAAGTTATTTTGCTCGTATCCCATATTAGAGTTAAGGCTGTTATCTTGATAATTCATATTAGAATCATTGAAATTATTTTGCTCATAACCCATATTAGAATTAAGGTTGTTATCTTGATAATTCATATTAGGATCATTGAAATTGTTTTGCTCATATCCAATATTAGAGTTAAGGCTGTTATCTTGATAATTCATATTAGAATCAGCAAAGTTATTTTGGTCATAACTCATATTAGAATTTTCTACACTAGAGTCTTGTGGAAACTGTGAATTGTCACTAGAAATATTTTGACTTAATATAGGATTTACTGTTGATTGATTATTAAAATCATTAACATTACTATTATCATTTGAATCCATATTTGGATTAAAAGGTGTTGGATTTAAACTAGCATATGGATCTGATGATGGGTCAGGAACAAAACCCATATTAGGGTTAATTCCATCATTAGTGTCAAAATTTGCATTAATGTTAGTCCCATTATTTGGGTCAAAGCCAGCATTAAGATTAACTCCACTGTTTGTGTCAAAGCCTGCATTAACTTCACTATTTGGGTCAAAGCCAGTATTAGGATTAACTCCACTATTTGAGTCAAAATCTGTGTTAGGATAAGAATTTTGTCCTTGAACAGAACTATCCTCAGTTGGATTTGAATTTACATTATTATTAGGATTTAAATTGTTTGAATCGTCCATTTATTATCTCCTTAAAACAATTTATTTAGGCTTTTTGGGTTTGCCTAGAAACCATTTTTTACATAATTACGAAAAATATTATAATGTAAAAAAAGCAAATATACAATAAAAAAGTTAAAAATGTAATAAAAATGTAAAATTAAGAAGTTTGCTTGAAAAATACGAATGAGTATAATATAATTAACTAAATTTAAGTGTAAAAAATTGTAAATCTAAAAGCAAAATAATAAAAAGTAAATATTTTAATTGTAAAAAATTAGAAAGGAAACAGTTAGTAAGCAAACTAATTATCAAAAATAAAGAGCAGATAAATTGTAAGTTAGCAAGCTAAAAATTAAAAATATGACTGATTTAAATAAAAATGTTCAGTATATAAAAGGCGTAGGAGAAGCTCGTGCAAAGGCTTTGAATAAGCTAGGAATATATACTTTGGAAGATTTAATTACATACTATCCAAGAGACTATGAAGATAGAAGCAAGATAAAGAAAATTGCAGAAATAGTTGATGGTGAAAAATGTTCTATTGAAGCAGAAGTTGTGTCAGGACTTAATGTTAGAATGCTCGGCAGATATAAAAGTATAGAAAAAGCAATTGTAAAAGACGAGACAGACAATTGTATGATTACATGGTTTAATCAACCTTACTTGAGAACTCAAATTAAAAGAGGAGGCAAGTATAGATTCTTTGGAAAAATACAAGTAAAAAATGGAGTAAAAGAACTTAATTCTCCAGTTTTTGATGCTATTGATAAAAATAATAATACAGGGAAAATCATACCGGTATATCCATTAACTTATGAGATAAATGGAAATGCCATCAGAAAAATTATTCAAAATGGCTTGAGTTTGGTGGGAAATTTAGAAGAAACAATGCCTAAATATATATTAGATAAATATAATTTGCTTGGGTATGATGAATCAATAAAACAAATACATTTTCCAATAAATTTTGATGCTTTTAAAAAAGCTAGAAGAAGGCTTGTTTTTGATGAGTTACTTATAATGCAGTTAGGGCTTTTAAAATTAAAAGGTGAAAATAATAAAGAAATAAAAGGAATAAAATATGACGAAAATGTAAATATGTCTGAGGTTATAAATGATTTACCATTTAAACTTACAAAAGCTCAGCTAAATGTGTTAGAAGAAATAAATAATGATATGGAACAAGATAAGCCCATGAATAGGTTGCTTCAAGGAGATGTTGGGTCAGGAAAAACAATAGTAGCAATGATAGCAGCATATAAAGCAGTAAAAAGTGGATA
Organism: uncultured Clostridia bacterium; assembly: GCA_947631315.1. Taxonomy (GTDB): domain Bacteria; phylum Bacillota; class Clostridia; order TANB77; family CAG-508; genus CAG-793. Next base: position 11,803 of record CANRLA010000036.1, read on the forward strand.
TCAAGTAGTAATACTTGCACCAACAATGATACTCGCAAAACAGCATTTAGAAAATTTTAATAATATTTTAGGAAAATATGGAATAAAGTGTGAAGGCTTAGTTGGAGGAATGACAGCAAAGCAAAAAAGATTAGCTTTAGAAAGAATAGAAAATGGTGATGTAGACATTGTAATTGGAACACACGCACTTTTAGAAGAAAATGTTGTATTTAATAAATTAGGATTAGTTGTAACAGATGAGCAACATCGTTTTGGAGTAAAACAAAGAAGTACAATAATTGCAAAAGGAGAAAATCCTGATGTACTAGTAATGACAGCAACGCCAATACCAAGAACTCTTGCACTAATATTATATGGAGATTTGGATATATCTATAATAGATGAATTACCACCAAATAGAAAAGAAATACAAACATTTGCTGTATCAAAAAAATTAGAAAGTAGAGTAAATGAATTTGTAAAAAAAGAAATAAATAAGGGAAGACAATGTTATGTAGTTTGCCCTTTAGTTGAGGAGCAAGAAGAAAATGATGGACCGAAACTAAAATCAGCATTAGAACTTGCAGAAGAATATCAAAACAAAATTTTTAAAGACTATAAAGTAGGAGTCCTTCATGGAAAAATGAGGCCAAAAGAAAAAGACGAAATAATGCAAAAATTTAAAGATAAAGAAATTGATATTTTAGTTTCAACAACAGTAATAGAAGTAGGAGTAGATGTACCAAATGCATCTTTGATGATTATAGAAAATGCAGAAAGATTTGGCTTAGCGCAACTACATCAATTAAGAGGAAGAGTAGGAAGAGGAGAATATGAGTCATATTGTATATTAAAATGTGGTGGAATAAATGAACTAATAAAGGAAAGAATGGATATTATGACAAAGACAAATAACGGATTTGTTATAGCAGAAAAAGACTTAGAGTTAAGAGGTTCAGGAGACTTTTTTGGAACTAAGCAACATGGTATTCCTGAATTTAAGATAGCAAATCTTTTTCAAGATATGGAGGCACTAAAAGAAGTTCAAGCACTAGCAATACAAATAATTAATAAAGATATGAATTTAGAAAAAGAAGAAAACAAACTATTAAATAAATTAGTAGAAAAAAGATTTTCTTCGAAGGCAGAAATAACTATTTAAAAAATGACAAAATTTAGTAAAAAACTATTGCACATTTTGACGAAATATGATAATATACTTTTGTAAAATTAAGGAGGTTTTATGGAAAATAATAAAATGATAAAAGAAATAGACACAGACCTAGAATTAACAGAAGAAGACATACAACATTTATTAAAATCAGAAGAAGATGTAAGAATGGGAAGAGTATGTACTATTGAAGAATTTACAAAACGCTTCGAAGAAAGGCATGGATTAAAATTTTAGTCAGATATTTTATCTAATTAAGGAGATATAGTTTCATGGAAAATGATAAAATGGTAAATGAAATAGATACAGACATAGAATTAACAGAAGAAGATATACAACATTTATTAAAATCAGAAGAAGATGTAAGAATGGGTAGAGTATGTACTATGGAAGAATTTTTTGAAAAATTAGAAAGAGAACATGGATTTAAATATTATAAAAATTAAAATATGAGATATATAAAAGTATATAATTTATAAGAGGGAATAATTTGAAAGTGATAGGATAAAAATTGTATAAAATTATATTCACTGATGAATTTGATGAAGAAATGGAAGAAATTTATAAGTACATTTCAGAAGTATTAAAGCAAGAAGAATTAGCAAT
>CANRLA010000037.1 GCA_947631315.1 uncultured Clostridia bacterium
TTAGATATTTATCACAAAGATTTGGTATGCCAGACACTAGATCTAAAGCTGTATTAAATGATATAGGAACAGAAGAACTTGCTCACTTAGAAATGGTAGGAACAATAGTTCATCAACTAACAAAAGATGCTTCAATTGAAGAAATTGAAAAAGCAGGATTAGGAGACTATTATACTGACCATGGTGTAGATGTATATCCAAGTTCAGCTTCAGGAGTACCATTTACAGCAGCATATATTGCAGCAAAAGGAGACCCAATAGCGAATCTACAAGAAGATTTAGCAGCAGATGACGCTACTTTGATAGTACAACATAAGAAAAACACAATAAAATGAACCAATATAAAATTAAAGAGTAAAATTAATCAGGAAGGGAGAGAATTTTTATATGTGAATGAAGAAAATCCAATAGGGTATTATGCAGTTATACCTTCACCAGTTTTGTTTAATAAAAATTTAAAACCAAATGAGAAATTGTTGTATGCAGTAATAACAGTGTTAGCAAATAAAGATGGCTACTGTTTTGCCTCAAATAATTATTTAGCTGATTTATTTAATTCTAAACCACATACAATATCAAACTGGATTTCACATCTTAGTAAATTGAATTTTGTGCATGTAGAATTAATAAGAAGTGATAACAATGAAATCATACAAAGAAGAATTTATATTAATGACATACCCTATGTTATAAAAATGACATACCCCTATTCGATAAATATGACAGAGAGTATGTCACAAAAGAGACAATATAATAATGATATATATAATAAGATAGATAGATTCTTTAATTATATTATAAAAAGAGAAAATAAAAATTTAGAGTATTTTAATGAGTTTGAAGAAGTTGAATTTTGGAAAATATTAAAAAATATAGAATTTGATTATACTGATGAGGTAATAAAAATATTTACAAAAGAAAATGTAGAGAAAATAAAGATAATACTATATTCTTTAAAAGAACTATATATGAGTAGCAAAAGACAATTAATTTATAAAGTAACGAAAGAAAACTTAATATTTGTTTATGATAAATGTAAAAGTAAACAAGAAGAATATGAAGGAACAATAAAACAAATTAATAATTTTTTTGAGTATTATTTTACAAGTCTAATAAAGAGTCTGGAAAAAAACAGCTATTAGGCTTTTATTTTTTGCTCAAAAGTAGGAGGAAAAATGATACCTACATATAAAATAGAAGACTTAACAGGTGGACTAGATATAATGTTTCAAAATGTTATGAAAATATGCTTTTTTGTAGCATTACTATTCTTAACTATTTGGATGATATTAAATCTATTAATATGGTTATTTCGGAGCCAAAAAGAAGTCTGAAAAAGCAATAAAATTTGGTATAAAGAATTTCATAATAACTTTAGTATTAATAATAATTATACTAGCAATTCCATTATTGATTAGTATTTTTTACTGATATTAAAGCAGAGATGAATATTATAAACGAATTGATTTGCAATAATCAAGGAGGGTTATGGTAAATGAAAAAAATTAATAAAAAGAATATTAAAAACTTATGTTATAAGATTAAAAATAAAATATGGACATTACCTACAGTATTAATGTTAATGTCAAATAAAGTATTTGCAAATGGAAGTATTAGCACAGCAGAGGTAAATCAAGCAACTGAAAATATAAAAAGTGCAGTTATAAAATTAGCAATGCCAATTGGTGGAATATTGGTATTTGTGAGTATTGTCATCATTGCTTTAAAAATGATAGTAAATTCAAATAATGCAAATAAACGAAGTGAATCAATTGGTGCTTTAGCTTGGGTATGTGCTGGAACTATGCTTTTAGGTTTAGCACTAATTGTAAGTGGAATTATTTTAAGTATTGCAACTAATGGAAGTGGATCACTGATTGGTGGTAATTAATATAGGAGGTGGAAAATGGGATTATATAAGGTGCCATTTAGTTTCACACATGAAGAAAAAGTATTTGGAGGGTATTTATCGTTAAGACAAATGTTATATTTGATTATTAGTGTAATATCTGTTGGAATTTTGTTTTTAAATATATCTATTATCATTAAAACAATACTATTCTTATTTAGCATATCAATATGCATGATATTTGCTTTTTTAAAGATAGGTAACATATATGCAGATAAATACTTCTTCAATATTTTAAAATATTTATTAAGAAGAAAAATATTTATATTTGAAAGGTAGGAAAAAATGATTATTGGTTTAATTTTTATATTAGCTGGAATTTTATTTTTAATAGAAACCCTTATATATACAAGAAAGAAGAACAGATTAGATGATGTCAAATTTATTGATAAGGCAAATATAAAAAAAGAAAAAAAGAAATTAAGTAATTTATGGGGAATAAATGAAATTGACAATCAAGTAGTTACAAGTAACAATAATCAACATTCTATTATAGTTGAATTGGAAAGTATAGAGTATAGCCTACTACATAATGAAGAGAAAGAGAGTGTGAATAGAGAATTAATAAGTATTGCTCAAATGCTAAAATTTCCAATTCAATTTTTAGAAATAAAAAAACAAATTGAGCTTGGAGATATAATGGATGAAATATTGGCAAATACTTTAAATGCAAATGAAAATCTAAAACATTATGGAGATGAAATAATAAAACATTTAGAAAAATTGCAAGAAAATAAAGAATTATTTGAAAGGAAAAACTATATGATAATTTCTTCTTTTAACAACAGAAAAGTAGCTGAAATTGAGTTAAAAGAATTTTATCAACTATTAAGATATCACTTACTTAATATAAAAGTAAGTACAAGAATGTTAGATAATGATGAAATTGCGGAATTGATATATGAACAGTTACATAAAGAAAATAAAAATAAAATATCAGAATTAGAACAAAAAGGAGGGCTAGAGTTATATGTTACTGGTAAAGAAGGAAAAGAAAATAAAGCCGTATAAAAAAATAAAAAAAGAAAATAAGGATAACTTATTTGAAAATCAACCTCAATTAATGTCGTTGCTAGCTCCAGAAGTCATAGAAGAAAAAAGGGATTATATTTATATGGGTAATGACAAATATGCAAGAATTTTTTCTCTATTATTTTATCCTAATTATATTGAAATTGGATGGTTAGATGATATTTTAAATTCAATAGGAGATGTAGATATTTCAACACAGGTACAAATAGCAGATGAAAGAAATGTAATAAAGTATTTGACTCATAAAGTTACAAAATTGCAATCAGATTATTTTTTATTTCAAAGACAGGGAAATATTGAAGAATTACATAGATTAGAAGAAAATATAATGTCATTTGAAGAAATGAGAAGAAATATACAAATAAACAATGATAAATTATTTTTTATTAAAATAACATTGAGAGTAAATGCTAAAAGTCTTGAAGAACTTAATGAAAAGAGCAAATTACTAAGGGATGAGTTTGCAAATAGGTCATGTGAAGTTAGACCTTTATACTTTAAACAATTAGATGCTTTAAAAGAAACATTACCATTAAATAATAATATCATTAGTGATAATAATAGAAATATGACATCAGCTGGACTTGCAGATATGTTTCCAATTGCAAGGACAAAATCAAGTGTAAAAGAAGGTGTTTATTTAGGAAGAGATTTATTTACAGGACTTCCAATAAATTTAGAGACATTTACACAAGGATTAGCAAATGCTAATATTGCAATTTTTGGGATACCTGGAAGTGGAAAGTCTGTAACAGTAAAAACATTGATAGGAAGAACAGCTTTAATTAATAGAAGATCATCTATATTAGATATAGAAGGAGAATATGTTGAACTAACTGAAAAGCTGGGAGGGAGAGTAATAAAAGTAAAGCAAACTATACCTGTAGGAATTAACTTATTTGATATAGATATTGATGAAGATGAAGGGTTTATTGATATAGATAGTAAAATAACTGAAATTAGAGCGATTATGAATGGAATAATTAATAAATATGAAAATAGAACATTAAAGCCTAATGAAATAGCAGATATTGAACAAGCAGTGAGAGAAGTTTACAGAGAAAAAGAAATAACGAAGGATAAAGATTCTATTTATGAAAAAGAAGGTGGAAAAATTGAAGGGAAAATAACATTTGGAAATATAAAAAAGAAAATGCCTACTTTAACAGATTTTCATAGAGTTATGAAAGATAAAATTAAAAATAAAGAACTAACAAGTACTATTTCTAATTTTTTAAAAGGAAATACACTAGGAATATTTGATTGTCAAAGTACATTAAAAATAAATGACCAAATAATATGTTTTGATATTTCAGAAATAAAAGATGAAATCATGAGATATTATGTATGTTTAGTTTTAACTACTTGGATAACAAATAAGTATATGGCTACAAAAGATAGAAACAAAAGATATGTTGTAGTAGACGAAGCATGGAATTTATTTAAAAATAAGGAAACATCAGATTTTTTAGAAAATCTAGCAAGAAGAGCTAGAAAGAAAAAAGTTGCAATGATTTTAGCAACGCAAAATTTATCAGAATTAAGACAAAATAGTCAAGCAGAGGCAATAGTAAACTGTTGTGATACAATAATCCTTTTAAAACAATCTATAGGATGTATTGATGAAATAATGAAGTTTTTTAAATTACCTTCAGGAGTTAAAGAAATATTAACAAAAGCTAGACCGGGCGAATGTATATTATTAAGGGGAGGAGATGTAAGAGCAATAAAAATAGATATGACAAAATTTGAAAGTGAATTTATTACAACATAGTAAAGGTGGTGAAATATTTGAAAATAAAAAAAATTATTATAAGCGTTTTTATTGTAACGCTTATTTTTTTTAGTTTTTCAAATGCAGTACATGCAAGTATTTTTTCAGATGAAGATGAGAATAAATCAGAAATTGAAGAAACTATAGATAAAGATGATGGTGGATTATTTGAAAAAATAATTGCAAAAATGATTCGGTGGAGTAGCTGAAACTGTATTTGATTTAAGTACAAAAGAAGAATTTGGAGTTGGTTTTAAAAATTATGATGAATTAGTCTTTGGAAATAGTCAATCTGATTTAGCACCATTTACGCAAGAAAATTGGAATTTGATAAATCATTGGTATTGGATAATTGCTGGGATAATAGGTGGACCAATATTAATTGCTATTATAATTTTAGCTTGGAAAATGATTGTTGCAGGTATAAGTCCAGATAAAAGAAATGAAGTAAAGGACAATATAATGAGACTATTTTTTGGAGCAGTAGCGATAATATTAGCACCAATGTTTGTAAAGCTGATGCTATTATTAAACAATAATCTAGTAAGAATGTTAGTTTTAAATGCACATGGAAGTTTAGATGATTTATTAGGTAATTCTTTATTAACTAGTATTAATACTGGAAATGCAATAGCAACAGCAATAGTAATAGCTTTATTTGCATACTTATTTGTGAAAATAAATATAAAATTTATAATTAGACAATTTACATTAATAGTATTTACAATATTCACACCAATTGTTTCTGTATTTTGGATTATTAATAAAAAGACAGTTGCATCTAGTATTTGGTTTGGTCAAATTTTTATAAATGCCTTTATGCAGTTTGTATATGCTTTTTTATTTTTAATCTATTTAAGTTTTTTACCATCAAATTCAGGTTGGGCAGTAAGCTTACTATGGGGAATGATGATTTTACCATTAGCTGATGCTTTACAAAATACAATGCAAAATTTAGTATCGAGAATAGCAGGAATTAATAATGAAGAACTAGCAAATAGAGGAATAGGTATGGGTGCAGCTATGGGATATACAATAAAATCCATAGCTTATCAATTTAAAGGTAATAATGAAAAAAATGGTATAGAAAAGAAAACAGACTTTATATCAAAGTTTAAGAATAAAACAAATAATATAGAATCTAAACCAATTGAGGCAATTAATTATGAAAGCTATTCTAAAAATGTAATGGGAGACAAGAACAATAATCAAGTAGAAAATTCTACAAAATTAACAAATAATAAAATAAACAACAATATTGTATCTAATGAAACAAAAAACACTAATAATGCTAGTGGAATAAAAAGAGCTTTTAATGTTGGAAAAGAATTTATGAATCTTGGTATGTATATGGCAGAAGGTAGAAATTTTAAAACTAATAGTCAAGAGCCAATACAACAGAGAACATTTAATAAGTCTAATATAGACAATACTAGGGAAAATGATAAAAAAGAAGAAAACAAAAAGATTATTACATTGAAAGTAGATGATGATAGTGATGATTAAAGAAAATTTAAAAGATAAAGTAAAGAATAAAATAATCCAAGTAACACTAATAGTCATAAAACCTTTCATACTTCCTATATTAATCTTTGCAATCTTTATTTCTTTAATATCAAGTATTACAGATATTTTATACTTAGCATTTGATAATGACGATAAAATAGATATAAAAAAGGAATTAGCTTATTATGATACTGATTATGAAAAAAGTAAAGATAAAGATGAAGTTAAAGGCTTTTTCAATAGTGTATGGAATTTTGTAAAAAATATATTTGGTGGTAGAGAAATATCAGATGAAACAGATTGGCCTGTTGAACGGATATTATTCAATAAGTAGTAAATTTGGAAATAGAGATGCACCAACAGAGGGAGCCTCTACATTTCATTCAGGAATCGATATACCTGCACCAGAAGGAACAAAGTTAATTTGTATTATGGATGGTGAAATAGTATCTACTGGTTGGGGTGGAGGAAGTGGTTATACTATAACAATAAAAAGTATAGATGGTATATATAGATTTTCATATTGTCATTGTTCACCGGAATTTATAGTAAGTGTAGGTGAACAAGTAAAAAAAGGTGAAGTAATTGGAAAAGTTGGACCTAAAAATGTGTATGGAATAACAAATAATCCTTATAAAGATAATAACGGTAATCCAACTAATGGTGCGACAACAGGTTGCCACTGCCATTTTACTATAAGAAAAAATGGAGAATTAATAGATCCATTAGAAATTATAAGAAAGGAGAACATTTTATAAATGATTTTAATTTATACAGGAATAGAAGAAATTGACAAAGAACTTCATAATAATTTAAAAGATTCAGTAATAGTAAATTATAGTGATTATTTAATTGAAAATAATGCGTTTGAAAGACAAACTGTAATTATTTCTCCTAAAGAAATAGAAGGAGATTTACATGAATTTTTATTTTTATTAAAACAAATGAATATGAGGATTATTCTATTAATAAAAAATCAAAAACAGAAAGAAACAAGATTAGCATTACAATTAGGAATATATGATATTGTGTTTGGAAATTTTTATATAAGCCAAATAAAAGATATAATAGAACATCCTAAAAATTTTAAAGATATATCAGATTTATATAGAAAAACTTATAATATGAAATTTAATTATAAAAAAATGATTAGAAATAATAGAACTAATTTCTTTTTTAGCAGAAAATAGGAAATTTAGAAATAATAAAAAAGGAGGTGATGTAATAAGCAAAAAACGAAAGGAGGTGAATTCTTAATAAAAAAAATAATTGGAAGAATTATTATAATTACATTTTTGACAATAATTATTATTTCTTCATTCATTCTGATTAAAGATTTTATAAAATTTAAAGAAAGCGATAATGCAAATAAGAAATTAATTAATACAGTAATTACTGAAAGTACAGAAGATAAAGAAAAAGTAAATATAGATTGGAATAAATTAAAAGAAATTAATAAAGATATTGTAGGTTGGATAAAGATTAATAACACAAATATCAATTATCCTATCCTTAAAGATAATGATAACCTAAAGTATCTAGAACACTCTTATGATGGAAATTATAATAAGAATGGTTCAATTTTTACATTAAATAGTAATCCATTTGATGATAATATAACAGTTATATATGGACACAATATGAAAACTAGAATAATGTTTTCAGAATTAGATAGGTATATGGATAAAAATTTCTTTTATGAACATTTAACTTTTGAAATCTATACTTCAAGTCATAATTATAATGCAAAAGTCTTTAGTTGTTACTCAATTGGGGTTACTGAAGAAGAAAATAATACAAAATCATTAAGTTTTGAAGAAGAGATAGAATATTATAAAAAAATAAGCAAATTTAAGGTTAATGAAATAGATGAAATCAAAAAAATAGTAAAATTATCAACATGTTCATATCTAAATAAACATACAACGCCAACGAATCAAAGGTATTACATTGTTGCAACATTAAAAGAAGTTAATTAAAAATAAAGAAATATTGAATTATAAGGAATTACAAGCTATAAAAAATAAAATTTTTTTTGAACTTATAAAAATTTTATAAAATATGCTATATTAATTATAGAGGTGATGTATATGAAGAAAAAATTTTTTATAGTTCTTGTTTTTTTATTACTAATAATTATTATCTTTTCATTAATATTATTTCAATATATAGATAAAAAAGATAACAAAGTTTCATTGGAAAAAGAATATATAAGTAATTTAAACAATATTAATTCAAATACTAGTGAAAACTACATAAATGAAGTTTTAGAAGAAAATATAAATATTACTAATATAGAAGAAGAAACTCAAGTTATTAATGAGAGTGATAAAACTAAAGAACAACAATCTATAACTAAATCAAATAATACTAAAATTCAAAATAACACCATTTTTAATAACACTAAAAATGTAGAAACAAAAACTGAAAAAATTGAGAATAATATAGCTGATAATAATGTGTTAAAAGAAAATGAGAAAAAAACTGAAGTTACAGAAAGTGATGAAATAAAAGAAAATCAAGATATTGTCGAAAAGAATAATGAAAATGAACAAAAAATTGAAAGATGTACTAATAATTTAAATCATGGAATTTCTACTGGAAATTCTAATAAATGGTTTGAAACAAAAGAAGAGGCAATCTCATACTATAATCAGTTAAGAAAAGATTATGGATATAAGTTTGAACATGAACTAATGAGTCAGAAAGAGTACAACAAAAAATGCCCTTATGGATATGAAATGTGGAGTTGTATGTTCTGTAATAAATGGACTATCAATTTTTATTACAGAGATGAGTAAAAGTCAAGATATCTTGGCTTTTTTTTATGAACAAAAGAACATATATATATATTTATTTATGAACAAGTTTAGCTTGTTCTTTTTTTGAAGGAGGATAATATGATAAGTAAATTTATTAAAAAGAAAAAAGTTATTTCGTTAATATTATTATTTTTAATTCTTTTTAGTTTTGTACAACCAGTTCTTGCCGCTTCAGGTAGTGGTCGTTTTGTAGGTGGTCAATATGCATCAAAGTATAGAACTACAGATAATAATGATGCAGATGGAATATTAATTAGAAAATTAACAAATCAAACAACAGGAAAATCATATACTGTCTTTTGCACGCAACATCGGAACTAGCTTTATTACAGGAACTGTATATAATGGACAGTACTATACGCCTACAAATGAACAAATGAAAAAAGCAGCAAAAGTCGCATATTATGGCTGGTACAAGGAAAAAGGTGAATATCTAGTAGATGGTGGTATTCTTGATGATGCTTGGGCAATTCCTACTAGAAAAATGTATGTGTTTACACAACAATACTTATGGGAAGTATTAGATCAATCACACGCAACATTTTTAGATTCAGGGTTACAAGATGAATATGTAAATTTTAAAAATAATATTGAAAATCAAATAAATAATATGAAGAAAAGACCAAGTTTTGATGGAACACAAATTGAAATTCAAGCAGGAGAAACAAAAATAGTAATAGATTCTAATAATGTTTTACAAAATTATAATACTATAAATCAAACTAAAGATGGAATAAAATTTGAACATACTGCGGGAGAAAATACTTTAAAAATTACTGTTCCTAAAGAATGCACATTAACGACTTTAAATGTTTCTGACACTACTTTCGAAGAATGGGGAATGATAAAATCAGGAAGTGAAGAACATGATACAACTATGTATTTTACTTTTGATGAGGGAATTCAAAATCAATTATATGCGCTTAATTATAATGATCCAGTGAGTTTATCATTGAGTTTAAAAATTGAATCGAAAGGAAAATTAGAATTAAAAAAATTAGATGAAAATGGTTCACTAATTGATGGAGCTGTTTTTAATGTAACAGGACCGAACGGATATAATCAAGATGTTACAGTATCAGGAGGAAAAATAGTATTAGAAAATCTCGATAAAGGAACTTATACAGTAAAGGAAAAAAATGCACCAAATGGTTATTTAGTGGATACAAAAAGTTATACAGTAGAAGTAAAAGCAGGACAAACAGCAACGCAAGCAATTACTGATGGAAAACCTACAGGAGAATTTGTATTAACAAAATATAATAAAGACAAATCAGAAAAACTTGTAGGAGTAAAATATCGAATATGGAATGATGATGGATATAGTCAAGAATTTACAACAGATAGAAATGGGCAAATACAAGTTACAGGGCTAAAGTTAGGAACATATCATTATCAAGAAACAGAGGCTATATTTGGATATTTAGTAGATAATACAGTATATTCTTTTGATTTAACATATCAAGACCAAAATACAAAAGTTGTAAGTGTAAGTGTAGAAAAAACAAATGAAGAACCAACAGGAACTTTTACATTAACAAAATATAATGAAGATAAGTCAGCAAAAATTTCAGGAGTAAAATATCGAATATGGAATGATGATGGATATAATAAAGAAATTTCAACAGATGGAAGTGGACAAATACAAGTAACAGGCTTGAAACTTGGAACATATCATTACCAAGAAATACAGACAGTTTATGGATATTTAATTGATGATAAAACATATACATTTACATTAGATTATGAGAATCAAAATACAGAAGTAATATATGGTAGTGAGGAAAAGACAAATAAAGAGCCAACAGGAGAAATAACTATAACAAAAACTGATATAAAAACAGGAAATTCAAATAGAGTAGATAATACAAGCCATCATGGAGATGCAACATTAAAAGGTGCAGTATATACTTTATATGCTAAAAATGACATCTATAATGTAGCAAGAACTAGAAAGTACTTTTCAAAAAATGATGCGATTGCAACATATACATTTAATGAATATGGAGTAGCAACTGTTGAAATTATAAATTCAGAAACATCAGCAAAAATTAATGCAAAATCAGATACAGTTTGTGGACTTCCTATTGGAAACTATTATTCAAAAGAAACAACTGTGCCAACAGGTTATAATAAAGACACTAATATATATGATTATGTTTTAGCTTACAAAGATGAGCATACAGAAATTATTAAAACAAGGGGAACTGTTGTAAATGATGTTCAAAAAGCGCCTTTTGAGGTAATTAAAGTTAGCACTAACTCAAATACAACAGCAGAGATAGTACCAAATGCAGAGTTTACAGCCATTTTATCAAAATATGTTGACTTTTATGGAAGTTTTGATGAGGCTAAAAGACACTTAGAAGAATATGCAGATGATGAATATTCAATTTTTAGAACAGGAAGTAACGGGCATGGAGTTTCAGGACTTTTAGCTTATGGGGAATATACAGTTAATGAAACGTACACTCCATCACCAGAAATAACCACAGTTGAAGAATTCTATGTTAATATTGACAGAGATAGTAATACTCCAATAAGAGAACTTGTAGAAAATGATTTACCATTTGAATCATATATAAAAATACAAAAAAAGGATAAAGAGAGTGGAAAATATGTTACTTATTCTAATACAACATTCTCATTATATAAATTAAATGAAGAAAGTGGAATATGGGAAATACAACAGTGTAAAATTGGAAATAACTATTATTATGAATGGACTACAAATGAAGATGGAATAGCAAGAACAGAAACTAAAATGGCAGCTGGAAAATATAAAGTTGAAGAAGTAAAAATTCCAACTGGATATTTACAATTGGAAGAAGATTTAATATTTGATGTAAATAATAGAAATAAAACTTTAGAATATGATCAAGATTGGGATGCTTGGATTACAGTAACAGCAGAAAATTCTCAACCTAAAGGAAAATTAGAATTAGAAAAAACAGTTAAATTACGAGAAAATGTAGACAAAACATTAATAAATGATATTGATTATACAAAAATATCTTTTGGATTATTTGCTAACAAAGATATAATTGATTATGCAGATGGTTCTATTATATATGCTAAAGGAAAGAGGATAGGACAATATAACTTAAAAAATGATGGTACATTAACAATAGATAATTTACCAATGGGAGAATATTATTTGCAAGAATTAACAACAATAGATGGTGCTGTATTAGATGCTAATAAATATGTAGTAATATTTGAACAACAAGATACAACTACTAAAGAATATACTGTAAATCTAAATATTGAAAATGAAACAACATTAATAGAAATATCTAAACAAGATATTACTGGCGAAAAAGAATTAATTGGAGCTACTTTAAAAATAGTAGATGAAAATAATGAAGTTATTGATAGTTGGATTTCAACAGAACAAACTCATAAAATAGAAGGATTATTAACAGGAAAATATTATACTTTAATTGAGGAAACAGCTCCTAATGGATATGTAAAAGCAACAGAAATTAAATTTTTAATAGATAATACTGGAGAAGTTCAAAAGCAAAAAATGATAGATAAAGTTGTTTCAATATTAAAAACAGATGTAGATGGAAATATTTTAGAAGGAGCAAAATTAACTGTTATAGATAAAAGTGGACAGATAGTAGATAGTTGGATTTCAAACGGAAAAGCACATAATGTTAGTGGACTTGCTGAAGGAGAAAGTTATATATTACGAGAAGAATATGCACCAAATGGTTATGTCATTTCTAAGGAAGTTGAATTTGAAGTAAGTTATGAAAAAGAAACACAAGAAATTGTTTTAAAAGACAAACTAATAGAAATGCAAAAAATAGATGTAGATGGAAATATAATTGAAGGAGCTACTATACAAGTTTTTGATAAAGATGGAAACAAAGTTGATGAATGGATAACAGAAAAAGAACCTCATAAAATTGAAAATCTAATTGAAGGTCAAAAGTATATATTGCACGAAGAAAAAGTACCAAAAGGTTATGTAAGAGCAAAAGATGTAGAATTTACTGTTACAGAAGAAAAAGTAAATCAAGAAGTAGTGATGATAGATAAAGTAGTAGAAATGCAAAAAGTAGATGTAGATGGTAATGTAATAGAGGGAGTTACAATGCAAGTTTTCGATAATGACGGAAACAAAGTTGACGAATGGATAACAGAAAAAGAACCTCATAAAATAGAAAATTTAATTGAAGGTAAAGACTATATTTTACACGAAGAAATAGTAGTAGAAGGATATGTAAAGGCAAAAGATATAGAATTTACTGTAACAGAAGAAAAAGTAAATCAAGAAGTAGTAATGAAAGATAAAATAGTTGAAATGACAAAAGTTGATGTAGCAGGTAAAGAAATTGAAGGAGCTACTATACA
>CANRLA010000038.1 GCA_947631315.1 uncultured Clostridia bacterium
CCTACAGGAGTAGACTTAGTATGTATACCTGCATTTGCAGAAGTTCAAGTAGAAGGAGAAGATAGAACCGGTATTAGGCTTATTGTTGAGTCGAGATAATACTTATTAGTATATATAAAATAAGATACAAATAATGGGGCATGGATAAATATTATTGTGAAGCTGACAAAATATTTATTCATGCTATTTTTGAATAAAATATATTGAAAAATATATTTTATTAGTATATTATAGGCTAAGTAAAAATATATAATGAACTATATGTTCATTATACGAGGAGTAATGATGAAATCAAGCGGTAATAACTTTTTTAAGTATATATTCATATTAGTAGTAATAGGTCTAATTTGTGGAGCTATATATATTATTTACAATAAAAATGATGATACAAATGAAGAAAATGCTACAGATGACTTAAATGTACTTGAAAATCAAGATATTAGTATTGTTGAAAATTTAAAAATGGGAATTACAAATTATGATACAATGAATCCAATATTAACTAGAAATAGAGAAATAGTAAACATTGATTATTTAATATTTGACTCTTTATTTAGATTAACAAATGATTATAATTTAGAGTATTATTTGGCTAAATCAGTTAACAAAACATCTGATTTAACTTATGAAATAAAAATAGATACAGATGTAAAATGGCAAGATGGAAGTAGTTTTATATCAAAAGATGTTTCATATACAATTGAGCAGATAAAAAATACAAATTCTATATATTTATCAAATGTACAAGCTATTGAAAATGTTGAAACACCTGACTCAGAAACAGTCAAAATCACCCTAAATAGGGATGTACCATTTTTTGAATACAATCTTACATTTCCAATAATTTCAAGCAGATATTATATGGATGAAGACTTTGTAAATTCAAACAAAATTCCAATTGGAACAGGAATGTACAAAATAGCAAGTATTAATGAAAATAATATTTTATTGATTAGAAATGATAGATGGAAAAAAATCAAAACAAACACTCCAAAAACGCAATCAATAACTTTACAAAAATATAATGCAATTGGAGAAGTTTTTAATACATTTAAATTAGGAAATGTAGATATGGTTGACACTTATATGACAAATTATACTGATTATGTAGGAACAATGGGATATAATAAAAGAGAATATATAGGTAGGGATTACGATTTTTTAAGTTTTAATTGTAATGATAATATTTTATCAGATGTAGCAGTTAGAAAAGCTATAAATTATGCAATTAATAAAGAAACTATAGTAAGTACAGTATTAGGAAATACAAAAGTTGTATCAAACTCTCCACTAGATTATGGAAGTTGCTTATATAACAAAGAAAATATTATTCCATATAATCAAGAATTAGCAAAACAAACTTTAGAAAATGCAGGATGGAGTTATATAAATAATAGATGGCAAAAGAATATTTCAGGTTATGTTAGAAAAATAAATTTATCACTTATTGTAAATAAAAATAATCAAGAGAGAGTTAATGTTGCAAACAATATTAAGGAACAATTGGCTAATGTTGGTATAAAGATTAATGTGGTTTTAGTTGATGATGATAGATATCAAGAATATTTAAGCGAAAAAAATTATCAATTAATGCTGACAGGAGTAACTAGTTCTGTTAGTCCTGAACTAAATTATTTCTATGGTGAGGGAAATATTTCAAATTACTATAATGAGGAAGTTTTAAAAAATCTCAATTCTTTAGATACAATTTCTAAAGCACAAGCTATAGCAAATGACGAAGTTCCACATATTGGACTTTATAGAAATAAGGGAACAATAATATTAAATTCTAATGTAGGAGGAGATATTTCGCCAAACTCAAACTTTTTATACTACAACTTTGATAAATGGTTTAGACAACAGTAAAATTTTAAAATAAAATGGCATAAACAAATAGTAAATTAAATAAAGAAACAAATTTAAAATAGAAAGGCTTAAATAAACAGTAAATTCAAAAAAGAAATAACTTTGAAATAAATATGTAAAATGAAAATAGAAAAAATGTTTGTAAAAAGTATTGACAAAAAATAAAAAAATATATAATATATATACAAACACATGTTTAGAAGAAATATAGGAGGAAATTATGAGTTCAGAAAAAGTAAATCAAGAAAAACAAAAAGCACTAGAAGCAGCAATGGGACAAATTGAAAAGCAATTTGGAAAAGGCTCTGTAATGAAATTAGGAGATTACAAAGCATTAAATATAGAGGCAATACCAACAGGAGCATTAGGATTAGATATTGCTCTTGGAATAGGAGGTATACCAAAGGGAAGGATTATAGAAGTGTTTGGACCTGAGTCATCAGGAAAAACTACTCTTGCATTACATATGATAGCAGAAGCACAAAAGCAAGGTGGAGAAGCGGCATTTATAGATGCAGAGCATGCTTTAGACCCAGTATATGCAAAGCACTTAGGAGTTGATATCGATAATTTAATAGTTTCTCAGCCTGATACGGGAGAGCAAGCATTAGAGATTGCGGAAGCATTGGTAAGAAGTGGTGCAATTGATATAATTGTTGTAGATTCAGTTGCAGCATTAGTTCCTAAGGCTGAAATTGACGGAGATATGGGAGATGCACATGTTGGACTTCAAGCAAGATTAATGTCACAAGCATTAAGAAAATTAGCTGGAGTTATTAATAAGTCAAATAGCTGTGTAGTATTTATAAATCAATTAAGAGAAAAAGTAGGAATTATGTTTGGAAATCCTGAAACAACACCAGGAGGAAGAGCTTTAAAATTCTATTCATCAGTTAGATTGGATATTAGAAGAGTAGAAAATATTAAGCAAGATGGAGAAGTTGTAGGAAGTAGAGCAAGAGTTAAAGTTGTAAAAAATAAAGTTGCTCCACCATTCAGAGAGGCTGAATTTGATATTATATATGGTCAAGGAATTTCTAAAACAGGAAATATCCTAGATATAGGAATAAACCTAGGATTAGTAGAAAAGAGTGGTTCTTGGTTTGGTTATAATGGAGAACGAATAGGACAAGGAAGGGAAAACGCTAAAAAGTATTTAGAAGACAACCCAAAAGTTATGCAAGAACTTGAAGAAAAAATTAGAAAAAACTTTGACCAAGCTTTTGAAAACAGCTTAGGTGAAGAAGTTATAGATGAAGAACAAGAAAAAGAGCCTCAAGAAGATGAAGAATAATCTAAATTTTACAAATGACATAGAAAAATTAGAAAGACTTGAAGAACTAGATAAAGTTAAATCTAGAGTTCTAAAATATATAGTTTATAAAAAAAGAACAGAATTTGAAGTTAAAAATAAGTTTAAAGGTGTTTTTAACGAGGATATCCTTGAAGAAGTTATTGAAAATTTAAAGGATTTAGGATATATTAGTGATGAAAATTATATAGATAGAGCAGTTAATGAATATACATCATTAAAAAATATGTCTATCAAAGAAATAAAATATAAACTATTAAATAAAGGAATAAATAAAAGCTTAATTGAAGATTATTTTTCGAATAATTATGACCAATTACAAGAGTATGAGATAAAATCTGCAGGAAATATATACTTAAAAAAGATAAATACAATGGAAAATAATGAAGTGAAGTTATTTTTAAGAAAAAAGGGTTATATGGAGGAAAGCATAAAAAATGCAGAATATATTTACACTAGAAACAGCAAAATATAATATTAAAATAGAAAACTTTGAAGGTCCACTAGACCTTCTATGTCATTTAATAGATGTAAATAAAATGGATATATATGATGTTAATATAAATGATATTACCGATCAATATATAGACTACATAAATAAAATGGAAGAAATGGATTTAGAAGTTACATCTGAATTCTTAGTTATGGCCTCAAACTTACTTTATATTAAATCAAAGAAATTATTACCACGAATAGAAGAAGAAGAGGAAATGATTTCTGAAGAAGAGCTAATCCAAAGAATTATTGAATATAAACAATATAAAGAAATAACAAAAACATTTGCACAAATGTATTCTCAAAATAATAAAAGATTTTATAGAGTTCCAGAAAGTATAAAACTACCAAAACAAGAATTAGTAGTAAATTATAAAATAGATGATATTATAAATATGTATAAAGAAATTCTTGAAAGAACAAGTGTAAAAGAAAATAAAAATGCTAAAAACCTTGAAAAAATTGCAATTATTGAAAATTATTCTGTTGGTGATACTGTAAAAACTATGTTTAGAGAACTAATAAGAAAACCCAAATTTGTATTTAATAAATTATTTTCTTTAAATAAATGTAAACCACAAGAAGTAGTAACAGCCTTTTCAGGATTATTAGAGATGTCAAGAAGAAGTAAAGTTGAAACTAGTCAAGAATACTTATTTGGAGATATAGAAGTTACTAAGAAAAAGAGAGAATAGGAGGCATGCCAAATTTTATTAGGCATAGATAAAGATGTTAGAGGGAAAATTTGTACACTTACATGTTCATAGTGAATTTAGTTTACTAGATGGAGCCAATAGAATAAAAGACTTACCTAAGAGAGCCAAAGAACTTGGAATGGACGCTATGGCTATTACAGACCATGGCGTCATGTTTGGCGTTATCGACTTTTATAAAGAATGTAAAGCCAATGGTGTAAAACCAATCATAGGTTGTGAAGTATATGTTGCACCAAGAAAGTTAACAGATAAAGACCCGTCTATTGACAACAGATACAATCATTTAATATTACTGGCCAAAGATAATGAAGGTTATAAAAATTTAACAAAGTTAGTATCATTAGGTTTTACAGAAGGATTTTATTATAAGCCTAGAATAGATAAAGAAGTATTAGAAAAGTATCATGAAGGATTAATATGTTCTTCAGCTTGTTTAGCTGGAGAAATTCCATCATACATAAATAAAGGAGATATAGAAGGAGCAAAAGAAGCTGCTCTTTGGTATAAAAATTTATTTGGAGAAGATTATTATCTAGAAGTTCAAAATAATGGAATAAAAGAACAAGCATTAGTAAATCAAAAGCTAATTCAACTTTCTAGAGAATTGGACATTCCACTTTTAGCAACAAATGATTCTCATTATTTAAAAAGGGAAGATGCTTATAATCACGAGGTTTTATTATGCATACAAACTGGTAAAAGAATGTCAGATGAAGATAGAATGAGATTTGATACAGATGAACTTTATATAAAGTCTCCTGAAGAAATGAAGGATTATTTTAAAGAAATTCCGGAAGCAATAGAAAATACTGTTAAAGTAGCAGAAAAATGTAATGTAGAATTTGAATTTGGACATACTATACTTCCAAATTATGGAGTTGATCCAAAGTATAAAACTCATTTTGATTATTTAAAAGAAATAACAGATGAGGGAATACGAAAAAGATATGGAGAAAATCCATCAAATGAAATAATAGAGAGAGAAAATTATGAATTAGATGTTATCAATAAAATGGGATATGTTGATTACTTCTTAATCGTATGGGATTATGTTGTTAAATTTGCTAAGGCTAATAATATACCAGTAGGACCAGGAAGGGGTTCAGGAGCAGGTTCTATAGTTGCTTATGCAATAGGAATTACAGACTTAGACCCTATAAAATATAGTCTTATTTTTGAAAGATTTTTAAATCCTGAAAGAATAAGTATGCCTGATTTTGATGTGGATTTCGACTTTGAAAAAAGACAAGAAGTAATTGATTATGTATCTGATAAATATGGAGCAGACCATGTTTCTCAGATAATTACTTTTGGAACTATGGCTGCTAAAATGGTTATAAGAGATGTTGCAAGAGTTTTAGATTTTCCATATGCAGAAGCAAATAACCTAGCGAAAATGATTCCAAATGAAATACATATAACAATAGCAAAAGCATTAGAAATGAATAGAGAATTAAAAGATTTATACGATTCTAATGAACAAATAAAAAAATTATTAGATATAGCAATGGCACTTGAAGGAATGCCAAGACAGGCATCAACACATGCTTGTGGAATAATTATTGCAAGAGAACCAGTAGTAAATTATGTACCACTTTATGCAAGAGATGGAGTTGTTTCTACGCAATTTATAATGACTACATTAGAAGAGCTAGGACTTTTAAAAATGGACTTTTTAGGATTAAGGACACTTACAGTTATTAGAAATGCAAAAGAACTAATCAAAATAAATCATGGCATAGATGTAGAATTTGATGAAGAAATGAATGACCCAAAAGTATATAAATTATGGCAAGATGGAGATTCAATTGGAATATTCCAATTTGAAAGTCAAGGAATGACCAACTTCATGAAAGAATTAAAGCCTGATTGCTTAGAAGATATTATAGCAGGTGTATCTTTATATAGACCAGGACCAATGGACCAAATTCCAAGATACATTGCAAATAAAAAAGACCCAGCAAATGCAGTTTATACTCATCCAGCATTAAAGCCAATATTAGAAGTAACCTATGGCTGTATGGTTTATCAAGAACAAGTTATGCAAATTGTTAGAGATTTAGCAGGTTATTCATTAGGTAGAGCAGATTTAGTTAGAAGAGCGATGGGAAAGAAAAAACTAGATGTAATGGCAAAAGAAAGAGAGAACTTTGTTCATGGTAAGCTAGATGAAAATGGAAATGTAGAAATTCCAGGTTGTGTTAGAAATGGAATAGATGAAGCATCAGCTAATAAAATATTTGATGAAATGGCAGAATTTGCAAAATATGCGTTTAACAAATCTCATGCTGCATGTTATGCAGTAGTATCATATCAAACCGCATATTTAAAAGCATATTATCCAGCAGAATTCATGGCAGCGATGCTTAACAGTTTTTTAGGAAACTTAAACAAAATACCAATTTATATCAATGAATGTAAAAGACTAAACTTAAATATTTTAAAACCTGATATAAATAAGAGTCAAACTAATTTTACAGCAAAAGGGAAAGATATAAGGTTTGGGTTAGGAAGTATAAAAAATGTTGGAATTTCTGCAATAGAAAGTATAGTAAAAGAAAGAGAAGAAAATGGAGAATATAAAGACTTTACTGATTTTGCAGAAAGAATTCAAGGAGAATCTGTAAACAAAAAATGTATAGAAAGTTTAATAAAATCAGGAGCGTTTGATAATTTAGGAAAAACAAGAAGTACATTAATGGCATCATTTGAACAAATCATAGATACAATAGCAGATTCAAATAGAAAAGAATACTCAAATCAAATCACAATGTTTGACATAGAAAATACAGAAGAAGACATTCAAAAAATGAAATATACATTTAATGAATTAAAAGAATATACTGAAAAAGAATTACTATCAATGGAAAAAGAAATGCTAGGTATTTATATTTCAGGACATCCTCTTGAAAAGTATAGAAAACAATTAGAAGAAATAACAGATGTTAATACACTTCAAGTAGAAGAATCATTAGAGATGCTTGAAACTGAAGGAAAGAGCAACCTAGAAGACGGAAAAAATGTGAAATTCGCAGGGATTATTACTAATGTAAAAAAGAAATTTACTAAAAATAATAAAATTATGGCGTTTGTTACTGTTGAAGATTTATATGGAAGTATAGAAGTAATAGTTTTTGAGAGTTGTTATAATAGATTTAGCAGTTTATTAGTTGAAGAAAATATTATAGTAATCAATGGAAGAATAAGCATAAAGGATGATACAGACATAAGTATAATTGCTGAAAATATTTCAGAACTTAAAGGTCAAACTAAAAAACACCTAGAAATTAACTTAAATAATTTAGATGATAAGCAGAAAGAAAATTTAAAAGGTGCAATTAGATTTTTCACAGGAGATAAAAATAACTTAGCAATTTATGTAATAAAAGGAGAAGAAAGAATTCCGTCAGGAGCAATATTCTGCACAGAGGATACATTAAAAGAATTTGAAGAGATTGTAGGAAAAGAAAACCTAGCTTTAGTGGAAGAATAAAGTGAAAAAAGTATAAAATTGAAATATTACTTAAATTCTATGTTAAGAAAACGTAAATATACGATAAAAATAAACAATTATTGTAACTATACTTGTAAAAATAAAAATATAAGGAAAAGGTTTTATTTTTAAAGGTTTAATATATCTGTTAAATAAAAATAATGTGATAGTAACTATCCACAAAATAGCTGTGGGGTTATAATTAAAGGATTCTTTAAAATTTCCAGTTAATAAATATATGCTTGCTCTTGTTAAACCACAAGCAGGACAAGGAAATTTAAAAAAAGCTAATAATGGACAAACAGTCCCAAAATTTATTTGCATTACCAATATGTATATTAGTAATATTGGTAATGCAAAACAAATATAAATTAAGTCATTTTTTAATATTGTTTTATTTTCTTCAATCATTTTTCTCACCTAATTTAATATAAATTTGAATACATTGAACCTGTGAATGCTCCTATACCTCCAAAAATAAGTATAAATATAAAAGCTAATACTGCAACTAAAATCATATAACAGAAATATGAACGAGCAAAATTACGTAAATTTTGATTTTTGGTTCCACCAAATGAGAATACTAGTAGAAGTATAAATCCCACACAAGGAATTGAAAATAAAAGTTCATATCCAAAATATCCCCACATACTAATAGGTTGATATTCGGGAGGTATATTGTTTGTAAAATTGTTGTTAGTATTTGTTTGATTATAAGTTGGTTGAACATTAGCAGGTTGTTGAACTTCAGCTTTTTGAACCGGAGCTCCGCAATTACCACAAAATTGTGCATTTGGGTTTAATTCTGAACCACAATTGGCACAAAAATTTTTTTGTACATTTCCATTTTCATTTAAATTTTCCATATTATTAATCCTTTCTTTTCAATTTATTTGTTTCATTATATAAAAATATAGTTTAAAAGTCTATAAAATTTATTAAATATAATAAATTACTTTATTACTTTTTTATTCATTAAAATAAAAATTTGAATCAAGTGAAAAAGTAAATGCAATTCTGTAAAAATAAACATTTACTTAATAAATTTACTTTTTTAATTGACATAATTAGATAATGATGATAAACTAAAAATATAATGTATGTCTTTATACATTAAATACATTAATTTAATGCGAGGAGGAATTATTTATGAGCAAAAGTTGTCGGCCTTATGTTGACATAATGGCACTGCATGATGGAGTTACAGGTTCATGTAATCTTGTAATAGTCAAATTTCCTGATGGCAACACAGTGCGGTTTGTTGTTGACTGTGGATTGTTCCAAGAAAAAGAATATGAAAATTTAAATAGGCAATTGCCTTTTGATGCAAAAAATATTGATTTTTGCTTAGTTACTCATGTTCACATTGACCATATAGGAAGATTACCATATATGGTTAAGAAAGGGTTCTACAAGAATATTTATGCAACAGAACCAACGTGTAAGTTTATGCCCGCTGCTTTAGGTGACAGCTACAAAGTATTGGCCTCGGTTTCAAAAAGAAAAAATGAGAAATGTCTTTATTCTGACGGTGATGTTAGGAGGACATTAGAACTATTGAAACCCTGCAAATACAATGAAGCAATTATGCCTTGTGGCGATAATATAAAAGTTACATTTTTTAAGAATGGGCATTTAATTGGATCTGCACTTGTGCTTGTACAGATTAGCTATTATGGATGTGCAGATATCAATTTACTGTTTACAGGCGATTATAACAACAAAAACATTTTCTTTGATGTACCAAAACTTCCACAGTGGGTTTTAGATTTACCATTAACGGTAATTCAAGAATCAACTTATGGAGATATGGAATCAAGTGAAATAGTTGAATGTTTTGAAAAAAACATTTTAAAGTGTTTAAAACGTGATGGAACAGTGGTTGCATTAGTATTTTCACTAGGAAGAGCTCAGGAAATCTTGTATAAGATAAAGACTATGCAAGAAGAAGGAAAAATTGATGAACTAATCCCTATTTATTTTGATGGAAAATTAGCCATTAAGTATACAAAAATGTATATTAATGATGAATTAGGGATTAAACCAGAAATGAAAGATTTTCTACCAAAAAACTTACAAATTATTGAAGGCCCTGATATGAGAAATGATGTACTTGTAGATGTAAACAAAAAGATAATTGTTACAACTTCTGGAATGGGAACGTATGGTCCAGCTCAGACTTATATACCTGAATATATAATTAGGGATAAGGCATTAATACAGTTTACTGGATATACAGCAGAAGGAACTATGGGATACAAACTTAAGGAAACAATGAATGATGATTTAGTAGAAATTGGAGGAGTGCTTGTAAAGAAAAGGGCAGAAGTAGAATACACAACAGAGAATTCTGCTCATGCTAAAGCTGATGTAATGCTTGATTTCTTAAAGCAATTAAAAATCTTATTGGTTTTATTCAATCATGGAAGACCTGAAACAAAGAAAAAAATTGCAGAAAGAGCAGCAAGAGAAATAGAAGCTAAACATGTAGGAATTTTAGGTAGGCAATATTTCTTTAGAGTTGACTGCTATGGACTGGTAAAAACATTATCGACAAAATTTGAGTAATAATTCTAAGTATCTTGTAAGATACAACAAAGGAGGCATAATTATGGCAAAAAAGTTTTTTTGTAAAAGACGGCAGATTTACAATGAAGATGATACTGATGGAAAGAGAATAGTAATAATTCAAACAGGAGGGATAAAAACTAAGCAAAAGCCTGAAATAGAAAAAACGCATGATTCAGGCTTGAAAGAATACAGTAAAAGTGGGGACAAGCAAAATTTCAAGTTAGAGGTTCCAAGCCTTACATATCTTGAAAAATATATATTAAAATATATTATTGGACAAGATGCTCAAGTAAGAAAAATAATTACTTCAATTTACAAGTCAATAAAGTTTAAGACATTAAAAAGTAATATTTTGATTATTGGAAACAGCGGTACTGGAAAGACAGAAACAATTAAGCAAATTGCCCAAAGACTCCATATTCCTTATACAATTGAAGATGCTACTAAGTATACTCAGGAAGGTTACTATGGTGACGATGTGATAGATATTATTTTTAATTTGCTGGAAAATTGTAATTACGACTTAAAAAGGGCAGAGAATGGCATCATAGTAATTGACGAGATTGACAAAAAAGTAGGTCATAATGCCTCAGGTGTAGAGGTACTTAAAAGTCTACTTAAGATTATCGAAGGTACAAAAATAAAAGTTCCATTGAACCCGTTAAACCCATTGGATAATAGGTTGTATGATTTTGATACTAAGAAAATAATATTTATTTTCCTAGGAGCTTTTTCAGGATTAGAAAATATCAGAAAAAGAAGGCTAAATATTAATCAATTGGGATTTTTGGCAAACGAAGGGGAAAATGGTAAAAAACAAGATACAAGATATATTAAAAGAGACTTAATTGAGTATGGTATGCCGGAGGAATTTGTAGGGAGAATAGATACAATAATAGAGATGAATGAACTTTCACAAGAAAGTTTGACATTGATATTAAAAAGATCTAAACTCTCTATACTAAAAAAGTATCAATCAGAATTAAGCGAAATGGGGATAGAGTTATCTTTTGATGACAAGCTGTATGAGTGCATTGCAAAAGAATCTCTCAGCCTTGATACAGGAGCGAGAGAACTTAGCAATACAGTAAATTATATTTTTGAAAATATAATTTATGATATTATGGCTAATCCCAAAAAGTATCATCAATGCACTTTGGATTTAGATATTGTGCATGATAATACTAGATATGAAATGTCATAATTATTTACAAAAACTACCTTATAAACATTGTGTTTATAAGGTAGTTTTTATCTATACTTGATTAACATTATTTATAGAAATTGGGAATAGTGAAAAAAATTTATAAGAAATTATGCCTAAAAATATAAGAAAGAAAATATTATACAAAAAATATAAATTACGAACAAAATTTTTTCAAACTTCTGTTTGACAAACGATTATTTTTATGATATAGTGTTTATGGAAATATGAGATTATTAAAGGAGGATTGAAATGAACAAGTCTAAAAGAGATGAAAATGGTTTAAATAAAAGAGAAAGAGCTATTTTAAAATACATAGAAAAAGAAATAGTTTTAAAAGGTTATGCGCCATCTGTTAGAGAAATATGTAAAGTAGTTGGATTAAGTTCTACTGCAACAGTTCAAGGATATTTAAAAACTCTTGAAGAAAGAGGATTTATAAAAAAAGAAAGCAAAAAAGGAAGAACATTAAGACTATTAAAAAATTCTAAAGGTGATGAGGTAGTTACTGATAGAGATGGTATATCAAGTACAAAGCAATTTTATTCTAATAAGGAGATGGTGAATGTCCCAGTCATTGGAAAGATAACTGCAGGGCAACCAATTCTTGCAGTAGAAAATATAACAGATACATTTCCAATTCCTTTAGACTTTGTTGGTAATGCTGAGAGTTTTATGCTTACAGTTAGAGGTGAAAGCATGATTGAAGCAGGAATCTTTGATGGAGATTACATATTAGTAAAAAAACAAAATACTGCTGAAAATGGTACAATTGTAGTTGCCTTGATTGATGATGAAGCCACAGTAAAAACATTTTATAAAGAAAAAGATCATATAAGATTACAACCTGAGAATAGTACAATGGATCCAATAATAGTACCTGATTGTAAAATACTCGGTAAAGTCGGAGGAGTATTTAGGAAAATTTAAAAAAATAGAAAAAATAATGTTGCTATAAAATATTAAATTTTTAAAAGATTAATAATATAAATACTAAGGATTTAGGATACTAAAGATATTAATAAATATAGTAAAATTTATATAAATATATACATAAAAAATGAAGCAAGAAAGACTAACTATTAATTGTCAATAGTCTTTCTAAAAAAATTTTTTAATGATTTGTTAGATAAAAATTTGCATGATTAATAACAGTTTCAAAATTATTTTTTTAAAACTGTTAAATGATGTGAATCTGTACTTTGAAAATTTCATTGTTATTAGCTTAAATTAAAAGGTATATTATCAGTTAAAACCTTGAAGATAATTCTAACTAATTTATTGCAAACATGACCTAGTGCTACCCTATGAGTCTTACCTTGAGCACGCTTTCTAAGATAGTAGTTGCGAAAAGTCTCATTATTTTGTATAATAATAAAAGCAACTCTATAGATTGCATAGCGAAGGTAAGCAGAACCGCGTTTAGAAATTTTCATTGATGAGGCTTGAAAATTCCCAGATTGTTTAACAACTGGATCTAAACCAGCAAAAGCTAGCAATTTAGAAGGGTTGCTAAATTTTTTAATATTACCAATTTTACTAATAATCATAGAACCTGAAGTATAGCCAACACCAGGTATGGTAAGAATAGGAGAATTTATCAATTCCATTAGTGTCATAATGCTTAAATCAATATCTTTGATTTGTTCTTGATACAACCTTAATTGTTTGATTAAACATTGTATTTGTAATTCAATAGC